>NZ_JBFAJA010000031.1:0-118605 GCF_040654975.1 Dactylosporangium sp. NPDC050588
GGAACCCTCGGCGGTTCGGGTGTCATCGACGCCCTCACGGGCGCGATCGACGATTGCCCAGAACTCGTCCTGATCCATGATCGCCATGCCGCGATCCTGCCATGCCGCCGTGGCCCACCGGGTAAGGTACCTTGAACGAGCGCGAGGCTGTCCGTTCACCGATCCTGCCAGGCCGCGGCGCACACCTCGATCCAACTCGTAAGATCAGGCGCCGCGTCTATGGTGAGCAGCGAGTACGGTGGGCAACCGGCCAAGGGCGTGACGCCGCCGAACGCATGGTCGGGCGCGAACAGCAGAAGCCGGCCGTCGCGGCGGTGGGCCAGAGTCAGGTTGCCGTTGGCCTCGATGGCGACGACGTAGTACTCCTCGACGTCGGGCACCTGCAGGCCTTGGTCCTGCCAGATCCATGCGTAGTCGGCGAGGGCCTCGACGGGGCAGACCTCTGCCGCTGCGGCGGTCAGCACTTCGTCCTGGTTGGTCCACCAAGTGCTCGGTTCCCCGAATCGCTCGACGATGCCTCCGCAGGCCTGCCAGAAGCGGTTGTGGATCGGAGCGACCGCGTCGTCGACCTTGCGGGGTGGGTGGCCGAGCCATCCGTACCGCTCGTCCGGCTCACCCCACGCCAGCAGCTCGTAGGTATGGTTCGCGACGGTCACCGGAGTGCATGTCGCCGTCGCGAACAGCCTGCTCAACTGAGGCAAGCCATCGACAGGTCCGCGGATCCAGGGCAGCGGCTCGCCGACCGTGACCGGTTGGCCGGGCTCCAGAAACCACGACACCTCAGTCAGGAACCGAAGCCAGTCACTCATGACGTCGATCATGGCACGGCACACAGACCCAACTGACCCGGACAAGTCCGCGTGCTGCGGCCGAGGCGGTCGTCTTCGCCGGCGACGGGCAATTGATCACGTCGTGGGGAGAGGTTTTGGAGGCTGCCGACCTGCCACCCACGATGATCATCGGCGCGCGCCGCGTCGAGGACGAGACGGTGCGGCTGCACGAGTACTCACCGGGCCGTAGCACGGCCGAGGTCGCCTTCGACCCGCAACGGTTCGCGGCCCACGAGAAGTTCTTCGTCGAGGACGTCCGGCGATGGGCGGCGACCCGCCTGGCCGTCCGGCTGCCAGCCGGCCGAACCGCGGTGTTCGGTGTCTCGGCCGGTGCGGAACTCGCGCTGGCCATGGGGTTGCGCCATCCCGACATCTACGGCGCGGTCTTCTGCGCCTCAGGCGGCCTCCACTGAACGGCGCTGGTTTCCACACGTTCGTCGGGGGGCGGGCGCCCTACACTTCGCCGTGTGGCGGGGAACGCGTTCGCGGATTCGTGGCTGGCTATCGATTACGGCACCTCCAACACGGTGGCGATGCTCTCGTATCCCGACGGCAGGGTCCGGCCCATGCTGTTCGACGGGTCGCCGCTGCTGCCGTCGACCGTCTGTGTCGGCGCCAACGGGCAGATCCTGACGGGACGGGCGGCGCAGCGGCAGGCGCGGCTCGTGCCGGAGTCGTGCGAGCCGAACCCGAAGCGCCGCGTCGACGACCGTAACCTGCTGCTCGGTGAGCAGAGCGTCCCCGTCGTGGACCTGGTCGCCGCGACCCTCGGCAGGGTGCGGCAGGAGGCCACGCGGGCGCTGTCGATGTCGCCGTCGCGGGTCGTCATCACGTACCCCGTGGAGTGGGGCCCGGCGCGGTCCCCGGCGCCCTGCTGGTCACGGGGGCGTTCGCCGGTATCGGCCGGCTGTCGCGCCGCACCAGGCTGCACATCGACGAGGCCGGCATCCGTGTCCTGGCCGGCGACCCGGAGTCCGAGGGCCGCTGGCGGGCGGCCGGCTGGGCGGTGCCCGCCGTCGCATTGTCCGCGGTCTGCCTGTACTTCTTCCCGTTCTGGGACGTCAGCGACGACGGCAAGTGGACGATGGCCTTCCTGTCGGGGATCGGCCTGGTCGGGATCGTCGTCGCGGTCGTCCAGCTGAGCCGGGGCCAGGCGCGGCGGGTCACCTGGCTGACGCTGCACCGCCGGTCGCCGCAGGCCGGTGACCCCCGCGCCGTCATCGAGGTCGACAGCTACCCGTGGCCGCAGCTGCGGGGCGTCGCCGTGCGGCGGGTCGGCGCCGCCCGGCGCCAGGCGCTCGTCGTCGTGCCGGTCGACCGGGGCGAGCTGCTGCGCCGCCCCTCGGTGCACCGGCGGGCCATGCGCGACGGCATCGGCTTCGTCGCCGCCGATCTCACCTCCGCCGGGATCCCGGTCGCGCCGGTCATCAGCGTCCTGCACGACCACGCCGGCGACCGGCTCGTCGGCGCGCTCGCCATCTGAGCCACCGACGCGCCCGTCAGGCCGCGACCAAGAGCAAAAGCCAAGAGCAAAGCACGGTCAACCCGCGTGGGTGAGGTCCTCGGGCACGACGATCCGCTCGTACATCTCGTCGCTGACGCCGCGCCGCAGCGCCGCCTCCTTGAGGGACAGGCCGTCGTCGATGGCGAGGTGCGCGATCTCGGACGCCTTGTCGTAGCCGATGACCGGCGACAGCGCGGTGACCATCATGACCGAGCGGTCCACGTTCTGCCGCAGCTGGTCGCGGTCGAGCCTGACGCCTTCGACGAGGAACTCGCGGAAGTGCTCGGCGGCGTCGGCGAGGATGCGGATCGAGTGCAGGACGTTGCTGATGACGACGGGCCGGAAGGCGTTGAGCTCGAAGTTGCCCTCGTTGCCGCCGATGGCCACGGCGGTGTCCGACCCGAGCACCTGGACGCACACCATGAGCATCGCTTCGGCCTGGGTCGGGTTCACCTTGCCGGGCATGATCGACGAGCCGGGTTCGTTGGCGGGCAGGAGCAGCTCGTGCAGGCCGGTGCGCGGTCCTGAGCCGAGCCACCGGATGTCGTTGGCGAACTTGAACAGCGCCGTGGCGATCCCGCGCAGCGCGGCCGACGTGCGCACGAGCGGGTCCAGGGAAGCCTGGGCGGCGAACTTGTTGGGCGCGGTGACGAACGGCCGGCCGGTCAGCTCCGCGATCACCGCGGCGGCGTCCTCGCCGAAGCCGGTCGGGGCGTTGAGGCCGGTGCCGACGGCGGTGCCACCCATCGCCAGCCGGTACAGCCCCCGCCTGGTCGAGGCGAGGTGTTCGACGGCGTCCTCGAGCTGGGCGGCGTAGCCGGACCACTCCTGGCCGACGGTGAGCGGGGTGGCGTCCTCCAGGTGTGTCCGGCCGATCTTCACGACGTCGGCCCACTCGCGACTCTTGACCACGGTGGCGTCGTGCAGCCTGGCGAGCGCCGGTAGCAGGCGCTCCTCGATCGCGACGACCGCGGCGATGTGCATGGCGGTGGGGAAGGTGTCGTTGGAGGACTGGCCCATGTTGACGTCGTCATTCGGGTGTACCGGCGTCTTGCTGCCCAGTTGCCCGCCGACGAGCTGGATCGCGCGGTTGGAGATCACCTCGTTGACGTTCATGTTGGACTGGGTGCCGGAGCCGGTCTGCCAGACGTACAGCGGGAACTCGCTGTCGAGCTTGCCGGCGATCACCTCGTCGGCCACCCGTGCGATCAGGTCGGCCTTCCACTGCGGCATCCGCCCGGCGCGGGCGTTGACGATCGCCGCGGCCTTCTTGACGTAGCCGTAGGCGTGGTAGACCGCCTTGGGCATGCGGTCGTCGCCGATGTCGAAGTGCACCAGGGAGCGCTGGGTCTGCGCGCCCCAGTAGTGGTCGGCCGGGACGGCGACCGGGCCGAGCGAGTCGGTTTCGGTGCGGGTGCCGGTGGCGTCGATGCCGATCGGCACGTCGCGCACCTCGGGCACGCGACGGTCGGCGGGCTTGGGTTCGGCCATCTCGTCACCCTGCCTTGACCGGACGGTACTCCGGTTGCCACATCGCATCCCGTACCTGCCGTGCCGGGTCGGTGAGCTCGGCACGGGCCAGATCCTCGTTGGCGGCCCGCTGCGCCACGGCGGCCGCGACGGTGGCCGACACGTCCCGCAGGTTCTCCACGTGCGGCAGCAGCGACGCGCCGGGTGTGCTCACGTCCACCAGGCCGGCGACGGCTTCGGCGGCGGCGGCGAACATCCCGTCGCTGATCCGCTTGGCCCTGGCGACGATGGCGCCGAGGCCGAGCCCGGGGTACAGCAGGGCGTTGTTCGCCTGTCCGATGCCGTAGGTGACGCCCTGGTAGGTGACCGGCGGGACCGGGATGCCGGTGGCGACGAGGCCGCGGCCTGCGGTCCACGCGATGAGCTGGTCGGGCATCGCCTCGATGCGTTCCGTCGGGTTGGACAGCGGGAAGATGATCGGCCGGTCCACGTGCCCGGCCATCTCCTTGACGATGGCCTCGGTGAACGCGCCGTGCACGGTCGAGGTGCCGACGAGCATGGTCGGTCTGCCGTTCGCGACGGTCTCCCGCAGCCCGATGCGGCCGTCGCTCCGCCAGGCGGTGACCTCGCCGGCCGGTCGGGCGTACAGGGTCTGGTAGTCGCGCAGGTCGGTCATGTCGTCGGTCAGCAGCCCCTGCTTGTCGACGCACCAGATCTGCCGGATCGCGGCGTCCCGGTCCGCGCCGTCGCGGACCATCGCGTCGCGGAGCTGGTCGGCGATGCCGACCCCGGCGGTGCCGGAGCCGAAGATGACGATCCGCTGGTCCCGCATCCGGGTGCCGGCCACCCGCACGGCGCTCAGGGCCGCGGCGAGCACGATCGCGCCGGTGCCCTGCATGTCGTCGTTGAACGTGCACACCTGGTCGCGGTAGCGCTCCAGGATCCGCCGGCCGTTGCTCGGGCCGAAGTCCTCCCAGTGCAGCAGCGCGTTCGGGAACAGCTTGGTCGCCGCCCGCACGTAGGCGTCGATGAACTCGTCGTAGCGTCGCCCGCGTTCCCGGGCGTGCCGGTTGCCGAGGTAGTCCGGGTCGTTGAGCAGTTCCTCGTTGTCGGTGCCGACGTCGAGGGCGACGGGAATCACCCGGCCCGGGTCGATGCCGGCCGCGGCGGTGTAGACGGCCAGCTTGCCGACCGCGATGTCGATGCCGCCGGAGCCCCAGTCGCCGATCCCCAGGATCTCCTCGGCGTCGGAGGCGACGATCAGGTCCACGTCGTCGGCACCCAGCCCGGTGTCGGCCAGCGCCTTCTCCACCCGGTCGGGTTCGTCGACCGACAGGTACACCCCGCGCGGGCGGCGGTACTCGTGGCTGTACCGCTTGATCGCCTCACCCACGGTCGGGTCGTAGACGACCGGCAGCATCTCGCGCAGGTGCTCGGCCAGCAGCCGGTAGAACAGCACCTCGTCGTTGTCCTGCAACATGGCCAGGAAGACGTTCTTGTGCAGGTCGGAAGGCTGGCGGTGGTACTGCTCGTACACCCGCCGCACCTGGTCGTCCAGGGACAGGACCGCCGGCGGTAGCAGCCCCTCCAGCCCCAGCGCGGTGCGCTCCTCGTGGGTGAAGGCCGTGCCCTTGTTCAGCAGGGGTGTGCCGAGCACCTCCGCGCCACGGGCCGTGGTGACGTATGTGCCGTTCTCCGACCGGAACTTCCGCTTCGCGGCCACCCGCGTGCCTGCGGTCATCGAAACGCCTCCGAGTCTGCTCAGTCACGTTCACAACCGCCGGTCCACTACCCCCTGTCTGCCGAGTACACCTCCGGGCGGAGCATCGCGGCGGGCTGGTCGCGGCGCCTCCTGCCGGGCCGGTTGAAGCCACAAGGCGTTTTGGTTGTGTCCGCTGCTCGACACGCGGTTCGACAACCGGCCCCTCAAGTCCGGGCGTGATCGATGTGTCCGACATCCACACATCGTCATGAGGAGATCACCGTGCTGCTTCGCATCGGCACCGCCGCTGTCGCGCTCGCCGCCACCGCCCTGTTCGTCTCGCCCGCCGCGGCCGCTCCGGCGGAAGGGCCGATCGACGCCATCTCCGGCAAGGTCGGCCTCTCCGGCGACCCGTACACCCCGTCGGGCGTCGCCGAGATCGGCGTCATCAACAGCGGCGCGAGCGCGCTCGAGGGGCGGTTCGTCCTGGAGCTGCCGACGGGCTCGGTCACCGTCGAGCCCGGCCAGTGCGACGCCGGCACGAAGGCTGGCACCTGGATCTGCTCGGCCGGCACCGTCGCCCCGAACGTGGGCAACCCGAAGACGGTCGGGATCAAGATCCGTTCGACGACCGGCGAGCCCGTCTTCCAGGTGTCGACGCTGGGCCACCTGCAGGGCATGGCACCGGACGGCACGCTCGGGAGGCGCAACGACTTCGTGGTCGCGTGGCCGGACAAGGGGCCGCTGCGCCTGTCCGCACAGGCCGGCCCGGTCAGCGACGGGCACGTCCACGTCGCCGTCCGCGTCACGAACGCCGGCAGCTTCACGTTCGGCCAGTACTACCTCGTCGCCTACACCCCGGGCGGCGTGCGCGCCGTGTCGCCCGCCTGCACCGGCAGCGGCCGGATCCCCGCCGAGAAGGGCTGCGAGATCCACCGCACCGGCCCGTTCGCGGCCGGCGCGCAGGACACGTTCACGATCCGCCTGTCCGTGCCGGCGAAGCGGTCGGAGGTCGAGCTCGTCCTGACGCCGACCAACCGGTACACCAACAAGGACACCAAGGTGAAGCTCACCGTCGGCACCACGGCCGCGACGACGCCGGCCCCGACCTCCCCGGCCGTGACCTCTCCGGCTGCGAGCGTCTCACCGGTCCCGGCGCTGCCGAAGACCGGGACGGACGTCGGCCTGCTCGCCGTGTCCGGCGGGCTGCTGCTGGCCGCCGGTGCGGGCCTGCTGCTCGTCGGCGCCCGCCGCCGCTTCCGTACGGGCTGAGCGTCGGACGATCGCGGCGGTGGCGGAGCCGGCACACGAGCGACACCGGCACCGCCGCGACCGGCGGCTCACCGGATGCCCAGCGCACTCATGAGCAGCGCGGCGACGGCGTCCCGGCGCTCCGGGCTGTCCCGCCAGCGCAGCCTGCGTCCGGCCTCGACCACCACGCCGAAGCCGGCGTGGATCAGCACCCGGGCCTGGCGCGAGTCGAGCTCCGGACGCGCCGACCGCAGCTGCTGCTCCCACACGGCGATGTGTTCCCGCTGCGCGACGACCAGCGGCCGTTGCAGGTCGGCCGGCAGGCCGGCGAGCTCGGCGTTGGCGACGCTGGTGAGTGCCGTGTGCTCGAAGCTGTACGCCACGTAGGTCGCGGTCAGCGCGACCACCGCGTCGTGCGGGTCGGCCGTCCCGCGGAGGTTCTGCTCCACCGCCTGGGCCAGCAGCCCCGCCGCCTGCAGGCAGGCGGCGGCCAGGATGTCGGCCTTGCCGGGGAAGTACCGGTAGATCGCGGACGGGACCAGCCCGACGGCCTCCGCGATCCTGCCGTTCGTGACGGTGGCGAAGCCGTCCCGCTCGAACAGCGGGATGGCGGCCGCGAGGATCTCCGAGCGCCGGGTGCGCGCCACGGGCTGGGCGGGCAGGTCGACGAGGCGCGCGATGCCGGTGGCCGCCGCCGGGTCGGTCGCGGCCACGCGGAGGGCGGACCCGACCAGCACCTCTTCGAGGCGGCGCTGCGCGATCGCGGTGTGGTGCATCGTGATCGACCCGATCGCGCCGAGCGCGGCGACGGCCCGCAGGTGCTCGTCCGGGAGCGGATGCTCGCGTTGGACCGCGTCCGCCACCCGGGCGACCACGTGCGCGAACTTCGCCCTGAGCGCCTGCCGGTCGCCGCGCTCGAGGTACCTGGCCTCCCATCGGTACACGCCGCCCGACGCGCGATGGGCGACGGTGACCCGGGCGGCGGCGGCGAGGACGTCGGCCAGGGAGGCTTCGGCGGGCACCTCGTCGAGCGCGGCGACGAGCCGGTCCGCCATGACGTTCGCGCACTCGGCGAACAGCGCGTACTTGTTCGGGAAGTGCCGGTAGAGGGCAGCCGCGGTGATGCCCATGCTGGCGGCGATCTCCTCCATGGACGCCGCGTGGTAACCCCGTTCGCTGAACATCCGGCCGGCCGCTTCGATGACGAGCTGCTTGCGGTTGCGGGGCCGGACGGCCGCGGTCGACTCGGTGGTCACAGCGGCGACCGACCAGGCGTGTGCGGGAGCCCGCCGGACACGCCGGTCAGGGGTCCGCACCGCAGCGGCACGGCGATGTCCCATGGCATGCCGCCGATCCTGACACATGACCGGGCGTCGGCCACGGTACCGGCGGCGACGGCTGCCCTCCGGCGCGGCGGAGATTCACTGCGCAGACGCCCTTGCCGACCGGCGGATTGTTTCGTATGTTAACGGAGAATCACACATCGACTTCCGTAAGGTTGTCGCTGTCCGCCACTGCTTAGCCCCTGCATGAGCAGCGCCCATGCCTTCACGGAACCGGGGTAAGTAAATGAGCAATCTCAACCTCAACCGACGGAGCGTCCTCTCCCTCGGCGTCGCGCTCGGCCTGGTGAGCGCGGTGGGCGCCGTCCCGGCCGCGGCAGCGCCCGCCGCCGCGGGCACCGACCCGTGGTGGGCCTGGGACGACGAAGTGGACCAGCTGGTCGCCGGTCTGCTCGACAACGGCCAGGTCCCAGCGGTCAACACCGCGATGCGGTCCTGGGTGAACAACAGCGACGCGCTGCCCAGCGGCCTGCCGGCCAACCTCCGCACCTACCTGCAGCAGGTCAACACGCTGCCCTCCTGGGCCGACCGCAGCAAGCTGCGTCTCGCCGCCGACTTCAACCGGCGCAAGGACACCTACCTGTTCATGCTGTACGGGCTCGGCAGCGGCATCATGAGCACGGTGATCCCGCGTGAGGCCAAGTCGGTGTACTGGTCCGCGGGCGGCGCCAACATGCAGGACCGCGCGGCCAAGACGTTCACCTTCGGCTACGACCTCAGCGAGCTGACCGCGTTCGAGCCCAACGGCCAGTTCGTGGTCACCGCCAACAAGACGCGCCTGGTGCACGCCGCGGTGCGGCATCTGCTGCCGCAGTCGCCGCAGTGGCGCGCGGTCGCCAACGAGCCGGGCGGGATCCCGATCAGCAACGGCGACATCCTGGTCACCTTCCACAGCCTCGGCACCTTCGTGCACAAGAAGCTGAAGGAGTGGAAGGTCCGGATGACGGCCGCGGAGGAGACCGCCTTCCTGCACCAGTGGCAGGTCGCCATGCACCTGCTCGGCGTGCGCGACGAGTTCATCCCGCAGACGTGGGCCGCCGCATACGCGCAGTCGGCGTCGGCGCTCACCCCGATCCTCGCCCCGACGCAGGAGGGCAAGGAGCTGGCCGAGGACCTGCTCGGGCTGACCGCGCAGATCGACCTCGGCGTCACCCGCGGCTTCCTCAACGAGTTCGTCCGGTACGTGCTCAGCAACGAGATCGGCGACTGGCTGCGCCTGCCGCGCGACTATGCGGCGGCGACCCTCATTCGCACCGCCTGGCCCACCTACATCGCGTTCCGGGAAGGGCTGATCCCGATCGCGCCCGCCACCTTCTACATGTTCGACCAGTTCATCCGGGCGCTGGCGATGCTGTTCCTCAACAAGGGCGCCTCCGGCACGACCACCCTCATCACGATCCCCACCGGGAACCGGCCCTAGTCGCGGGAGCCGGGAGGCAGACCCTCCCGGCTCCCCCCGGCGTCCGCAGCACGGCGCCGGTTCAGCTCGTCGAACTTCCTCACCAGCGCTGCCCGGCGGGCGGCCGCGTGGGAGCCGTCCAGCTGACCGGCGAACGCCGCCCGGGCGGCGGCGACCAGGTCGTCGGTGACGGCGGGGTAGGCGCGGGCGATGGCCCAGAGCGCTTCCTCGGTCTCCATGTCGAGCCCGTTGCAGGAGTAGATCCCGCCGCCGGTGGAGACCGACGCCAGCAGCTCCTCGAAGATCGCCCGCTGCTCGTCGTCGTCGGGATGGTCCAGGCGCACCGGCCCACCTTAGAACGGGTCAGCGTCGGGGAAACGAGCGGACGGGTGCGGGCACCGCGACGCCCACCTCGTCGCCCGGGCGAGGCGTCCGGTCGCCGGGGACGCGCGCTACCAGATGGGTGCTCTGGCCGGCCAGGTCCAGGCGGACCATCGCGTCGGCGCCGTGGTAGGTCACCGACGCGACCGTCGCCGTGGTGCCGGACGGCTCGCGCAGGACGAGCTGCTCGGGTCGCACCATCACCAGGACGTCGCCGGTAGCCGGTTCGGCCAGGTCGAGCTGCCCCAGACAGCAGTGGACGGTCCGGCCGCCGGCCTGGCCGCGCAGCAGCATCGCGTCGCCGAGGAACCGGCCGACCTCGGGCGTGGCCGGTGCGGCATACACGCCGGCCGGGCTGTCGACCTGGGCGAACCGGCCGTCGAACATGACGGCCACCTGGTCGGCGAAGGACAGGGCCTCGCCCTGGTCGTGGGTCACGAGGACGGTGGTCGCGCCCCGTTCGGCGAGTGCGGCGCGGGTGGCCTCGCGGGTCGCGGCGCGCAGCGCGGTGTCGAGCGAGGAGAACGGCTCGTCGAGCAGCACCACCGACGGTTCCCGGGCCAGGGCGCGGGCGAGCGCGACGCGCTGCTGCTGCCCGCCGGACAGCTCGTCCGGCCGGCGGCGGGCCAGGTCCGGTGACAGCCCGACGAGCTCGAGCAGCGGCTCGACCTGGGCCGCCCGGCGCCGCTCGGCCCGTGGCAGCCCGAAGGTGATGTTGCCGGTGACGTCGAGGTGCGGGAAGAGCGCGCCGTCCTGGCGGACGTAGCCGATGCCGCGCCGCTCCGGAGCCACCAGCGCCGGTCCGTCGGTCAGCACCTCGCCGCGCACCTCGATCCGCCCGCGGTCGGGGCGGATGAACCCGGCGATCGCCCGCAGCAGCGTGGTCTTGCCGCTGCCGGAGGGGCCGAGCACGGCGGTGATGCCGCCCGCGCGCACCCGCAGGTCGACCTGGTCCAGCACCGGCGGGCCGCCGTAGCCGACGGTGAGCCCGGTGACGGAGATGCCCGCGCCGCTCACCGCTGGTCCAGGATCTGCCGGCGCAGCAGGATGGTGAGCGGGGCGGACAGGGCGATCATCGCCGCAGCGTACGGGGCGCTCGCGACGTAATCCAACTCGTCGCTCGCCGACCAGAACGCGGTCGCGAGGGTCTCGGTGCCGGTCGGGGCGAGGAGCAGGGTCGCGGTGAGCTCGGTCGACGTCGCGAGGAAGACCAGCACGAATCCGGTCACCGCCGATGGCAGCACCAGCGGCAGGACGACCCGGATGAGGGTCCCGAGACCGGACACCCCGAGCGACCGCGACGCCTCGAGGAGCTCGGGCGGGGCCGCGGCCAGGCCGGACCGCCAGGCGACCATGGCGCGGGGCAGGAAGAGCACCGTGTAGGCCAGCACGGCGAGCGCGGTGGTCTGGTAGACGGGACGGGCCCACTGCACGGCGAGGGTCACCAGCGCCAGCCCGATGACCACCCCGGGGAGTGCGCTCGCGAGGTACGTGACCCGCTCCAGCGCGGTCGCCAGGCGGGACGGGTACCGGTGCAGCAGCCACGCGGCGGGGAGCGCCATGACCGCCGCCGTCAGGCCGGCCAGCGCCGCGAGGCCGACGGTCGAGCCCGTCGCCGCGAGCAGCGGACCGGCGACCACCGCGCCGGACGTCATCGCCCGCACCAACCAGCGCAGCACCAGCACCAGCGGCACCACCAGGGCCAGGCCGACCAGCCCGACAAGGGCGGCGGACGCGGGGACGGTCCACGCGCCCAGGCGGTACGCGACCGGACGCTGCCGGGTGCCGGAGCCCACCCGGGCGATCCGTGCGCGGCCGCGCAGCGGCACCTCGAGGGCCAGCAGCCCGACGCAGAGCACGATCAGCGCGGCGGCGAGGATGCTGCCGGCCGCGTTGCTGAACCCGACCGCGAACTGCTGCAGGATCGCCGTGGTGAAGGTGGGGAACCGCATCATCTGCAGGACGCCGAACTCGGCGAGCAGGTGCAGGGCGACCAGCAGCGCGCCGCCGGTGATGGCCGGACGCAGCTGCGGCAGCGCCACCCGAAGCACCGCCGCCGGACCGGACGCGCCGAGCGACCGGGCGGCGTCCAGGTGTCCCTGGTCGAGGGCCCGCAGCAGGGCCGCGGCCGGCAGGAACACGAACGGGTAGTAGGCCAGGACGGTGATGAACACCGCGCCGCCCAGACCCTGCACCGACGGCAGCACCGACGTCCAGGCGTAGCTGCTGACGAACGCCGGGATCGCCAGCGGCGCGAGGAGCAGCGTGCGCCACGCGCCGGCGCCCGGCAGGGTCGTCCGCTCCACCAGCCAGGCCGCACCGCACCCGAGCAGCACGGTGATCGGGACGGTCAGCAGGACCAGCAGCATCGTGTTGCCGAGCAGCTCGGCCGTCCTCGGCCGCAGCAGCAGCCGCGACACCTCGTCGCCGCTGGTGGCCGCCTGACCGATCACGACCAGGACCGGCAGGATCATCACGGCCGCGACCAGGACCGCGGCCGCCACGACGAGCCACGGCATCCGGGTGGACCGGCGGGCGCGGACGGCCGGCCGGGACGGCACCGGCACGTCGTGCGCCGCGGCGGGCGGCTCGCGGAGGTCAGAGGATGCCGGCATCGGTCATCAGCTTGTTGACCTTGTCGGAGTTGAGCGTGAAGGGGTCGACCGGCGGCGCCTGCAGGCTGTCCAGCGGCGGCAGCGCGGACGCGGACGCGACGCCGTTGCCCACGGCGTACTCCATCGACTTGGAGTCGACCAGCACGCGCTGCCCGGCCTCGCTGGTGATGTAGGCCAGGAACCGGTGGGCCTCGGCCGGCTTCTTCGACCCGGCGAGCACGGCACCGCCGGACAGCGACACGAACGCGCCGGGGTCCTGGTTGCGGAAGTAGTGCAGGGCCGTGTTGCCGCTGCCTTCCTTGGTGCCGGCCTGGTCCCGGTACCAGTAGTAGTGGTAGATCACGCCGCACTCGATCTCGCCGGCGTTGACCGACTTCATCGTGGCGATGTTGTTCTGCAGCGCCCGGGCATTGGACTTCAGGCCGGCCAGCCATTCGGTGGTCTTCTGCTCACCCTGGCCGGCGAGCATGCCCGCGACGATGGCCTGGAAGTCCGCGCCGCCGGGGGCGCACGCCCAGCGGTCCTTCCACTGCGACCCGGCGAGGTCCATCAGCGACTTCGGCAGGCCGGCCTTGTCGAGCTTGGTGGTGTTGTACACCAGTACCGTGGACCGGGCGGCGATCGAGGTCCACACCTGCGACGACGGCGTCAGGTTGGCCGGCACCTGCCGCCGGGTCTCCTCGTTGAGCGGGGCGAGCAGCTTGTTGCGCTCGACCAGCGTCATCGCCGGGCTGTTCTCGGTGAGGAACACGTCGGCGGGCGACGCGGAGCCCTCGGCCACGATCTGGTGCCCCATCGAGGCGTCGGAGCCCTTGCGGATCTGCACCTTGATGCCGGTCGCCGCGGTGAACGCCTCGGCCCACGCCTTGGTGAGGTTCTCGTGCTGGGCGGAGTAGACCTGCAACGAACCGGGGTCGGCGACGTAGCCGTCCTCGGACTTCGAACCGCACCCCACCAGGCTCACCGCCCCGACTGCCCCCAGGCCGGTCAGGAACGTGCGTCGACGCATGTCATGTCCTCTCTCACGAGTTGCCTCGCCGCCATGCGACGGCGGATGACCTCGACCGGCGGCAGCGGCGGCAGCCGCCGGTGCAGGACGTGGTTGCCGGCCGCGCAGAACCCCAGGCCGGCGGCGATCGCGACCGCGAACTTGAGGATCGGCGCGGCGAAGAACGCGAACACCTGGAACTGCACGAGGTAGATGTGCAGCGAGGCGGCCGCCAGTGCGCCGAGCGGGCGGACGAGCAGCCGCGGCACCGGGAGGGCGGGCACGAGCGCCAGCAGCGTGAGCCCGAGCATGATCGCCAGGTTGCGTGCGGGTTGTCCGGGGAAGAATCCGACGGCGGCGGCCACCGCGACCGCGGTCGTGACCAACCGGCGCTTCCGGCTGTCGGCCACCGCCATCGCGACACCCGCCACGAACAGCCACGCGACCGTGCCCGGCAGGCCACGCAGCGGGCCGTCGAACAGCGCGATCACCACGTAGCGGGGCACCAGCAGCACCACGAAGGCGACCATGGTGGTGCGCCAGGCGTCGGCGGCGTATGCGGCCCGCAGCCGCGGCACCGCCAGCGCCGCGACGGTGACGGCCACGATCACCAGGTAGGCCTCGACGAACCAGAAGTTGTTGGAGGCCTGCGGCCGGACGAGCCAGTGGACCAGCGCGACGTTCGACCAGTGGACCGTCCCGAACCCGAGCAGCATCACCGCGGTGACGGTCACCGCCGGGACGGCGACCCCGACGGCGATCCGGGCGCTTCGCCGCACGCGCTCCGCGGTCGCCGGCGAGGTGAGCACGTAGCGGGCGAAGAGGAAGCCGGCGACCGCGAGCAGGATGTGCGCCCCGCCGGCCAGCCGGAACAGGCCGACGTGACTGCCGCAGATCGTCACCACGGCCACGCCGCGCAGCACGACGGTCGTGTCGACCCGCTGCACCAGCGGACTCCACCAGCGCGACGGCGGCCGCCGGTCGGCGAGCGCGACCAGGTCGCGGACCGGGCGGTGGTGCCAGTCGGGCGGGAGGTCGCCGAGCAGCCGCGTCAGGCCGACGGACGCGACGACGTGGCTGAAGGAGTCGCCGCCGAGCTCGACGAACGACCGGTCGAGGTCGACGCCGTCGCTGCCAACCAGCGGCTCCAGCACCGCGACCACCGCGGCGGCCGTTTCTGCCTGCTGGCCGGAGGTCTCGGTGACGTGCAGGTCCGCGCTGCGCCGGCGGTCGGGTTTGCCGTTGGGCAGCAGCGGGAGCTCGTCGACGGCGCGGGCCGAGATCACCGACCGGCTGAGACCGGAGACCTGCGCTGCCCGGTCGCGGACCTGGTCGGGCGACTGCTCGCCGCGCCGGTAGGTGACCTGCAGCTGGTCGTCGCGGCCCGTGACGCAGGACCGCAGACCGTGGCCGCGCAGGGAGCGCTCGACCTGGCCGAGGTCGATGCGGATGCCCATGATCTTCACGAAGTCGGACCGGCGGCCGACGATCCGGACCAGTCCGTCGGCGTCGATCCGCGCGAGGTCGCCGGTCCGCAGCTCGCTGTGTGTCCGCCCCAGGGCCAGGTCGTCGGGGTGCTCGGCATATCCGAGCATGACGCCCGGGCCGGTGAACACCAGCTCGCCGACCGGGCCGTCGGGTGCGGCCGGTGCCGTCACCGGCTCGTCGACGCCGGCCGGGTCGAGCCGGAACGCCGATCCGGCGATCGGCCATCCCACCGCGTCGGGGTATCGCTCCGCCAGCTCTGGTGGCAGCACCGCCATCCGTGCGGTGGCCTCGGTCTGGCCGTACATGACCGCCATGCCCCAGCCGGCCGCGCGGCCCCGGGCGGCGAGCTCCCGCACCCGCTCGGGCGGCAACGCGCCGCCGGCCTGGGCGAGCAGCCGGAGCGAGGGCTGATGCTCCAGCACGCCTTGGACGTCGAGCAGGTCCACCACGTGCGGGGTGGCGGCGACCAGGGTGACCCGGTCGCGGCGCAGGTCGTCGGCGAAGCCGGGGTCGGTCACCGACCCGGGCCGCAGCACCGTGGTGGCACCGGCGCGGAGCTGGGCGTGCAGCACCGACAGCCCGAAGCAGTAGTGCAGTGGTAGCGAGGTGACCGCGCGGTCGGCCGGGGTGATCGACAGCGCGGACGCGATCGCCTCGGCGTTACTGAGCACGTTGTCGTGGCTGAGCCGGACCAGCTTGGGTGAGCCGGTGCTGCCCGACGTGCTGAGCAGCACCGCCAGGTCCGGGTGCAGGAGGTGCCGCGGTGCGTCGGTGTCGCTGTCCGGCGTCGCGGCCTCGAAGGTGCCGTCCGGGTGGAGCCACAGGTCGGGCTGGTAGACCGCGGTGATCGACCGGTGCTCGGGCGGGGTGATCAGGGCAACGTGCCCGGCCGACAGCACCGCCAGATATCCGAGCACCAGGTCGCGGTCCGGGGCCAGCGGCACGTGCACGAGTCGCCGGCCGGCCTGTGCTGATGGCAGGGCGGCGGCGAGCACGGCCACCCGATCGGCGAGTTCCCCGTAGCCGAGGCATCCGGCGGGGTCGATCAGGGCAGGGTGATGCGCGCCGGCCGTGTCGGTCACCAGGTAGGTGGCGCGCACCTGCCGGGGATCCAACAGAGGCATAGTTGGTGAGGCTAACCTAACTATTCGCGGGTGTCGAGCGGTGGGCAAACGATCACCGCGCCCGCGGCCTTCAGGTACGGTGGCAGCCACTCCGTACTCGAGGAAGGCATCCGATGCGTCATCAGGGCAGCTGGCAGCCGCTGTTGTGGCTGTTGCTCGCCTTGAGCGTCGTGGGCTACACGGTCCACCCCGTCGTGCTGCTGCCGGAGCGCGCGCCCGCGGTGACCGAACTGGTCGCCACCGCCGATGACTGCGCATCGTCGAACCCGTCGGGTGCCGCGCAGGCCTCCGAACGCCCGATCGCCGACCACTCCTCGGCCCGGACGGTGGCGCCGCCGGCCGTCGATGCCGGCACCGCCCGATGCCACGAGCTCACGCCGCCGGCCGCCGGCGCGCAACCGCCGGGATCGGCGGGGCCGCGCTCGGCGGTCGACCGTGCCCTGCTGCAGGTGTGGCTGCGCTGATCGGAGAGGCACCGCACGCCTCAGCACCGAGATCACGCAGCTGCTCCAGGAGAACATGCATGGGAACCGGGCACGACCACGCCACCGGACCGGCGGCGTCGCGGCGCATCCGCGTCATCATCATCGCCGTCATGCTGCCGGTGATCGCCGCGACCCTGGCGGCGATCGCCGTGCTCTGGCCCCGCGCCGAGCCGGCCCGCGTGGACGGCGACACCGGCAGGCGCCACCTCGGCACCGTCACCCGGGTCGAGCAGCGCGCCTGCGCCCCGGACGAGATCGTCCAGACCCCCACCGGCATCGTCACCAGCCGGTGCGGCACGGTGGAGGTCCGCGTCGAGGACGGACCCGACGCCCGCCGCACCATCCGGACCCCGCTGCCCGACGGGCCGCAGGCGCCGCGCGTCTCGGTCGGCGACGAGGTCGTCATGCTGCTCGTCGACACGCCAGAGGGGCCGGAAGCCCAGCAGTACACCATCATCGACCACCAGCGCGGCAAGCCCCTGATCTGGCTCGCCCTCCTCGGCGCCCTCGTGATCGTGGTGTTCGGCCGATGGCGCGGGCTCGCGGCGCTGGCCGGGCTCGGGGTCAGCTTCGCCGTGCTGCTGCTGTTCGTCGTGCCCGCCATCGCCGCCGGTCAGCCGCCCCTCGCCGTCGCGGTCGCCGGCTCGGCGGCGATCATGCTGGCCGTGCTGTACCTCACCCACGGCATCTCGGTGCGCACCTCCGTGGCGGTCCTGGGCACGCTCGCCAGCCTCGTCCTCACCGGTGTGCTGGGCGTGTGGTCGGTCGACCTGACCCACCTCACCGGCAACGGCGGCGAGAACGCGACCACCCTCGCCATGTTCTTCCAGGCCGTCGACCTGCACGGACTGCTGCTCGCGGGCATCGTCATCGGCTCGCTCGGCGTGCTGGACGACGTCACCGTCACCCAGGCCGCGGCGGTGAGCGAACTGGCCGCCGCCGACCCCGGCATGACCCGGCGGCAGGTGTACCGCGCCGCGACCCGCGTCGGCCGGGCACACATCGCCGCCGTGGTGAACACGCTGGTCCTCGCCTACGCCGGCGCGTCGCTGCCGGTGCTGCTGCTCATCGCGGCCGGCAACCAACCCTTCGCGGAGACGATCACCAGCGAGTTCCTCGCCCAGGAAGTCGTCCGCAGCGTCGTGGCCACGATCGGCATCGTCGCCGCCGTGCCGATCACCACCGCGCTCGCCGTGCTCATCTCGGTGGAGCGGCAGACGGCACCCGAACCGGAGCGACCGGCGGCCGCCACACCACCGGACGACGACCCGTGGCGCGACGACGACGGGGACGACCTGTGGACCTCCGCACGCCCCGCCGGGTAGCCGCGACTGGTGCGGCGACTGTCATCGCATGCCTGCCGCGAGCGCGTGTTCGACGGCCGTCCGGACCTCCCCGTCGTGCTGCGGCAGCAGCGGCATGCGGGGAGGGCGGCAGGCGCCTCCGTGGCGTCCTGTGAGGTCCATGGTGAGTTTGATCGCCTGGACGAACTCGGTCTTCGCATCCCAGCGCAGCAGCGGGTGCAGCGTCCGATAGAGCGGCAGTGCCGTGTGCTGGTCACCGCTGACCGCGGCTCGGAACAGTCGCACACAGGCTTCCGGCAGCGCGTTGGGGAAGCCCGCGATCCAGCCGGTCGCTCCGGCCAGGGCCATCTCGACGACGAGATCGTCGGTGCCGATCAGCACGTCCAGGTCGGGGGCCAGCTCGGCGAGTTGATAGCCGCGACGCGCGTCACCGCTGAACTCCTTGACGGCGACGATGGAGCCCTCGGCATGCAGTCGCGCCACCAGCTCCGGGGTGAGGTCGACGCGGGTGTCGTAAGGGTTGTTGTACGCCACGACGGGCAGGCCCACCTTGGCCACCTCGGCGTAGTGCGCGAGCACGGCACGCTCGTCAGCGCGATAGGCGTTGGGAGGTAGCAGCAGCACCGCGTGCGCTCCGGCCTCCGCCGCCTGCTCGGCCCAGCGCCGCGCGTCGCGAGCGCCGTAGGCGGCGACGCCGGGCACGACGGAGAATCCGTCCGGGGCCGCGGCGACCGCGGCGCGCACCACGTCGGCGCGTTCGCGTTCGTCGAGCACCTGGTACTCGCCCAGGGAACCGTTGGGGACGACACCGTCGCAGCCGGATTGCGCGAGCCAGCGCACGTGCTCTGCGTAGCCGTCCAGGTCGACGGACAGGTCATCCCGGAACGGCAGGGCGGTCGCGACGACGACACCGCGCCAGGGTGTGGTGGCCATGGTGGGTTCTCCTAGGGTTGGGGTGCGGACAGATCTGGTGCGGCGTCTGCGAGCAGGCGCAGCGGCACCGGCTGAGCGATGGGCCGGTTGGCCCAGGTCGCGAGATCGGCCGGCGACGCCGGCCGTCCTCCGAAGTGGGTGATGAGCGTGGATACCGCGTGGGCACAGACCCGGCCCTGGCACCAGCCCATGCCGGCTCGGGTGAGCAGTTTCCCGGTCCGCGGCTGGGTGGCGCCGTCCTGCTCGACGGCCGCGCGCACGCGTTCGGCGGGGACCTCCTCGCAACGACAGACGATCGTCTCCGGCGTGAGCCAGCCGACCCAACCAGCAGGGACCCGGTAGACGTCATGCATGGCGGCGGCGAAGCGGCGCAGTGCGGTCCGGCGGGACAGCAACCGGCGGGGCACCCTGCCCGGTTTCCCGACGCCGGCTCGGATCGCGAGGCCGGCGATGACGCCTTCCACCTCGGACAGTGCCGCGCCGCCGATCCCGGTCACTTCGCCGGCGGCGTAGACCGACGGCACGTTCGTGCGCTGCCCGGCGTCGACGTCGGCGACCACGCTGCCGTCGACGTCGACCCGCGTGGCGCAACCGAGCTGCACCAGCAGCTCGGTCTGCGGCGTGAACCCGTAGCCGATCGCCAGGGTGTCGCACGGCACGCGGCGCCGGGTGCCCGGCACGGGATTGCCGGCACGGTCCAGTCGCGCGACCGTCACCGCGGCCAGATGTGTGTCCCCGTGCGCGGCGACGACCGCCCAGCCGCTGTGCATCGGGATGCGATGGCGCAGCAGTGTCGCGTGGTGTCTCGCGGCCTCGACGAGCTTGCCGGCGTTCTGCGCGAGGGTCGTCGCGTGGCGCAGGAACCGGCTGACACGCGCAGCCTCGTAGACCCCGACGACGGTGGCGCCGGCCCGGCCCAGCCCGGCGGCGACCGGCAGCAGGAACGGTCCCGACCCCGCGACCACCACCCGCCGGCCCGCGAGCACGAGATTTCCTTTGAGCAGCGCCTGCGCTGCGCCGGCGGTGAGCACTCCGGGGAGATCCCAGCCGGGGAACGGCAGTTGCCGGTCGTAGCCACCGGTGGCGATCAGCAGCGCCCGCCCGCGGATCGTGACGCCCACGGGTCGGCGCAGGTCGGTTACGGCACGCACAGTGATCAGGCCGTCCGCCTGTTCCACCGACCAGACGTGGTGATCGGGCAGGTGGGTGACTCCGGGGAGATCGGCCAGGCGATCGCGGAATGCGCAGAAGTGCCGCCAGCCGTGATGCAGCGCCTGCGGCCGGGTGGCGTGGAACGCGGCCGGCGGGTGACGGTGAAACTGCCCGCCCAGGCGCGGTCCGGCATCGACGAGTGCCACCTGGAGACCCGCCTGCCCGATGGTGTGGGCGCCGGACATGCCGGCCGGACCGGCGCCGATGACGACCGCGTCATAGGTCGGCATCACATGGTCCCGGTGCGCACGACGTCGCCGGGGCGGGCCTCGATCTGGCATACGCGCAGCGCCGGACCGTCGTTGACGGTCATCAGGCAGTCGAAGCAGATCCCGATACCGCAGAACATCCCCCGACCGCGGCCGGTGCCGCGCGTGTGCCGGGTGCTGCGCACCCCGGCCGCCCACAGCGCGGCGCCGATCGTCTGTCCCGGGACGGCGCGCACCGGCTGGTCGTCCACGATGATCTCGAAGGGCGGATCAGGATCGGCATGGACGAGCCGCCAGGGCTCGGGTGGTGGATTCACGTCGCCTCCTCGGTGGGCGCACCGGTGCGCGCACCGTCCGCCGGGTCGCTGAACCGGTCGGGCCGGAACGGATACAGGTCGAGGGTCGGCTCGGCGCCGGTGAGCACCTGGCCGATGAGGTGGCCGGAGGCAAGGGCGAGTCCGATCCCGGCGCCCTCGTGGCCGCACGCGTGCAGCAGTCCCGGCACCCGGGGGTCCGCTCCCAGCGCCGGCAGGTGGTCCGGCATGTACGGCCGGAAGCCCAGGTAGGCCCTGATGACCGAGACGTCGGCGAGCACGGGGAACAGCTCCGTCGCGTGTCTGGCGAGCCGTGCCAGCACCGGTATCGGCATGGCGCGGTCGAACCCCACCCGCTCCCGGCTGGCACCGATGAGGACGGTGCCGGCGCGGGTGCCCTCGATGACGGGCGACACCTGCAGGTCGGTGGCGTCGCTCATGACGTCGGTCGTGTAGCCGGCGCCGTACACCTTGTGCCGGACGATCGCCGGGAGCGGCTGTGTGACGAGGATGCATCCGCGTCGCGGGAGCACCGGCATCCGTACACCGGCGAGCGCGGCCATCTGGCCTGCCCAGACGCCAGCTGCGTTGACCACGGACCCCGCCGGGATCGTGCCGCCCGGCGTGCTGACGCCGATCACCCGTCCGTGCCCGTCACGACGCATCGCGATCACCGGAGTGTCGGGGTGGATGGTGGCTCCGCGGTCACGGGCGAGGCGCAGCAGCAACGCGGCGGCGAGCATCGGCTGCACCTGGGCGTCCTGCGGGTATCGGACCCCGCCGGCGAGTCCCGGGGCCAGGTGCGGCTCGAGTTCGGGCAGGTCGTCCGCCGTGACGACCTGCGTCTGCACGCCGCCGGCTCGCTGCTCGGCGGCGAACCGGCGCAACGCCCGCATGTCGGCCTCGCCGGCCGCGACCACCAGGCCGCCCTTCGGCTCGTACTCGATGGCGTCGCCGTGCTCGGCGCCGAACTGCCGCCACAGCGTGCTGGACAGCACGGCGAGGTCGAGCTCCGCCCCTGGGCCCTTGTCCGAGACGAGGATGTTGCCCTCCCCCGCGCCCGTCGTGCCGCCGATGACCGGGCCCCGATCGAGCACCGCCACCCGCAGGCCCGCACGTGCCGCGGCGAAGGCACAGGCGGCGCCGATGATCCCGGCGCCGATCACCACCACATCGGCTCCACGAGCCATATCCGACACGCCAGTAATATGTCACACACCACTGACGACCACAATATCCGTGAGCCTCGTTTGCCCCACCCCGCATGTCCACCGCGCCGGGAGTAGGCGAAAATGCCAGGACACCGAGCACATCGAGGGTGGAAGGTGGCAAGCAGATGAATCCGGGAGATCCATCGGAGGCGGGCGGACACGCCAACCTCGGCCTACCGGTCATGGGTCACCGTCGCAGCCTCCGAGAGGACATCGCGCAAGCGCTCCGGGCCGCCATCATCGCCGGGCGGCTGCGCCCGGACGTGCTGTACTCCGCACCCACGCTGGCGAGCGAGTTCGGCGTGTCCCCCACACCGGTGCGCGAGGCGATCCTCGACCTGGCGAAGGAAGACCTGATCTCCATCGCCAAGAACAAGGGCTTCCGGGTCAACTCCGTCTCCGACGAGGAGCTGGACGAGATCACCCAGATCCGCGAACTGCTCGAGGTGCCGACCGTCGCGGGACTGGCCGGCCGGCTCACCGACGAACAGCTCGGAAACCTGCAGTCGCTGGCAAGCAGCATCGTCGCGGCCGCGCAAAGGTCAGACGTCGTCGGATACATCGAGGCCGACACCGCGTTCCACCTGACGTTGCTCGGCTTCGCCGGCAACGCGCGACTGACCGCGCTGGTCGCGGACCTGCGCAACCGCAGCCGGCTCTACGGTCTCGGCACGCTGCTGAACGAGGGCACGCTGATCGACTCGGCGAACGAACATCTGCAACTGGTGGAGCTGCTGCGCGGCAAGAACGAACGTGCGATCGTGAAACACATCCGCGGCCACCTGCGGCATGTCCGCGGAATCTGGGCGGATCGCCCCGAAACCACCCATCCGGCCGCCGCTGCTCCGAGCTGACGTCGCCATACGACACGCGACGCCGGGCGGGGATCGGATCGGGTGGGCGCTCATGTGCGGCCGGACCCCGCCGATGAGCTGATCGCCGTGTAGCCCTGAGCTCCCGGTGCGGCAGGAAGGCCACGAAGCGGATGAGGTGATCCGATGAGCGCGGTGCAGCCCCCGGAGCAACGAACAGCGTTTCGCGCCTTCACCGCAGTGTCAGCCGTCATCGGTGTCGCGGTCCTGGCCCTGTCCGGGACGCAATGGGCCGAGAAGGTCGGCCGGCCGCACGTGCTGCAGATGGACGCGGCCGCTGTCGCGTTGACCGCCCTCGCGATCGCCGTGCTCGCCAGATCGCCTCTGGTGATGTCCGGCCTGCGCGCCGAGGTGACGATGCTGCTCGACACCACTGTGTATGTCGTCGTGGCGCACATCGTGCCGTTCAGCGTCGCCGTGCAGTGCGTCGCCGTCGGGATGATCGTCGCGTGCTGGACGCTGTCCATGAACACCATGGTCAGGGTGGCTCACCTCACCGCCGCGACGGCGGTGTGGGCAGGTGTCATCGCGGTCAAGCCGCTCGTGGAGCTGTGGCTGAGCGGCTTTCCGCAGCTCCTTGCCAGCACGCTGGTGCTGGGCGTGCTCGGTGAGACCGGCACGCTCGCCGTCGTCGCCGTGACCGCCTACTTCGCTCGCGGCCGCAACGCGGTGGCGCTGTTCACCGCGAGCGTCGGTGTCGAGTTCCTGGTCGGGTGCGCGCAGGGCGCGCTGGCGTGTCTGACGGTCGCGATCTTCCGCGACGCGCCGGCCGCCACGCCGCTGCTCATCGTGCCGATCGGGATGCTGATGGTGATCTCCCGTGCGCTGGTCCGCTCACAGCTGGCCAACATCCGCAGCACGGTGCTCTCAGACGCCGTGCTGCACCTGCAACGGTGCACGGACCCGGCCGCGATCCAGCACGCCACGCTCGACTACGCGGCACGCATGCTGCGCTCCAGGCACGCCGTGTACACCGACAGGCCGGCCGCCAAGGGCGAGATCTGCGCGGTCGTCCACCAGCCGGACGACACACCGCTGCGGCTGCTCGCCGAACCACGCACCACCAACGAACGGTTCCGCGCCGAGGACGAGCAGGCGCTGGCCGCCCTCGCCGCGACCTCGTCCGCGGCGCTGCGGGCCATCGATCTCATCGCCACCATGCGCTGGCGGGCCATGCATGACGCGCTGACGCAGCTGCCCAACCGGGCGCTCTTCCTGGAGCGGGCCGACGACGCCTTGACCCGACGGCGGGAGGGCGAGTCGGTCGCGATCCTCTTCGTGGACCTGGACGGGTTCAAGGCGGTCAACGACACGCTGGGGCACGACGTGGGCGACACCCTGCTGCAGGAGACAGCCACCCGCCTCGCCGAGATCGTCCAGGCCCCGAACACGATCGCCCGGCTCGGCGGCGACGAGTTCTGCGTGCTGCTGCGCGACGTCGCCTCCCCCGCGGCCATCGATGACATCGTCGACGACATCTGCCGGCGCGTCGCCGAACCGGTCGTCGTCGCCGGGCGGCAGGCACGTGTCGGTGCGAGCATCGGCATCGCGATCGCCCCGGACGACGGCACCACCACCTCCGCGTTGATGCACCATGCCGACGAGCGGATGTACAGCCGCAAGCGCTCCCGGCGCAGCGCCGCCGCGGCGGCCGCGGCAGACGCGGGTCACGAGCTGTCACAGACCGCGGCGCTGTAGCGTCCGTCCTGCGGCGTCGCGCCGGGACGCCGATACAGTGGGCGCCGGGACGCCGGTCCGCTCGCACGGGCCCGTAGCAGCGTCGGGTCCGTGGTGTCGGGCCTCGGCCGCGGCGTCTCCGCGATGACATCGAGGGGCGCTGTGCACGACGAGATCGACGAGCTGGTCGACGACCTGGCGGCGGCGGCCGGGCTCGCCGTGCAGCTCACCGACACCAACTTCAACTCCCTCACCTTCGGCCCGCACCGCGGCGAGGTCGACTGGATCCGGCGCGAGACGCTGCTGACCCGGACCACGTCGGCCGAGATCCGCCGGTATCTGGACACCTTCAACGTGCGCACCGCCATGGGACCGGTACACATCCCGGCCGACCCGTCCCGCGACACGATGGCCCGGCTGGTCGTGCCGGTCCGCAGCAACGGGCGCACGGTGGGCTTCCTGTGGTTTCTCGACGACGGCACCGCCGCGCACCCGGCCGTCCTCGATCGGATCGTCGCGGCCGCCGAGCGGCTCGGCCGCCTCCTCAATCGTGACGCGCACCGGCAGCAGCTCGTCGCGGACCGGCTGCGCGACCTCGTCGGCGAGCACGAGCCGAGCCGCCAGGAGTCGATCCGCTTCTTCGAGGACCAGGGCTGGTCCGCTCGGCGCGTGGCGGTGACGGTGGCCGCGGCTGTCGATCCGGCGGCGCAGCCGATGGACCAGACGGCGGTCACCGAGGCGCTGGACGCGCCGCGGGGGCTGGACCGGAAGGTGCTGCGGGCCGTCCACGACGACGCCGTCGTGCTGCTCTCCCTCGCGGCGGCCGCGGAGGACCCGCACCGCACTGCCGGACGCGCACTGGATGTCCTCGCCGCGGGCGGCGTTGCCGGCTGGGTCGCCGGGGTCGGCGGCGTGCATCCGACGCTCGCCGGTGCGGCGGACAGCTACCGGCAGGCGCGGTGCGCGCTGCGGGTGGCCCGGTCGATGCCCGAACACCGCCCGATCGCCGACTGGCCGCGGCTGGGGGCGCTGCGGGTGCTCACACTGCTGCCCGTCCAAGCGCTCCAGCAGGCGATCGAACCGCGGCTGCTGCCGGTCCTCGCCGACGCCACCCTCGTCGAGACGCTGCGCACCTACCTCGTCGAGGCCGGCGACATCCGTCGCACCTGCGCCGCGCTCCACGTGCACCGCGGGACCGTCTACTACCGGCTTCGCAAGATCGAACAGTTGTCGCAGCTGTCCCTTCGCGACGGCGACGATCGGCTCACCATCCACACGAGCCTGCACATGGCGCGGCTCGCCGGCATGGCCTGACCGTCGTTCGACAATTGTCGAAAGCATGCCCGGCACCGTTCGACAGCCGGCGATAGCCCGAGTGCCAGGACGAACCTACGGTGAGCTCATGCCGAACCAGCTGTTGCTCGCCGCATCCCGTAGCCCGCGCACCCGCACGGCGGTGTCGCGCTTCCGCCTCACCCGGCGGCTGGTCGACCGGTTCGTCGCCGGCGAAGACGAGCAGCAGGTCGTCCCGGTGGCAGACCGCCTGGTCCGGGCCGGCCTCACCGTGACGATCGACCACCTCGGGGAGGACACCCGCACAGCGCAGCAGGCGCGTGCGACCCGCGACGCCTACACAGCGCTGCTGGCAGCGCTGCACGGTGCCGGTCTCGCCGCGGCGGCGGAGGTGTCGGTGAAGCTGTCGGCGCTCGGCGCCGCGGTCCCCGGCGACGGTAGCCGGTACGCGGACGAGTACGCCCATGATGTCTGCGCCGCCGCGGCCGCCGCCGGCACGACGGTCACCTTCGACATGGAGGACCACACCACCGTGGACACCACCTTGTCGCTGGTCGGCCGGCTGCGCCTGCAGTTCCCCTGGGTCGGCGTGGCGGTGCAGACCTACCTGCGGCGCACCGCGGCCGACTGCCGGGATCTCGCGTATCCGGGCAGCCGGGTGCGCCTGGTGAAGGGCGCGTACGCCGAACCCGCCTCGGTGCTCGTCCGTAACGCACGCGAGGTCGATGCGGCGTACCGTGCGTGCCTGGAGACGCTGCTGCGCGCCGGCGCCTATCCGATGGTCGCCACGCACGATCCGGCGCTGATCGCCCACGCCTCGGCGCTGACCGGTGAGCTGTCCGTGCCGTCGGACGGGTACGAGTTCCAGATGCTGTACGGCGTCCGCTCACAGGAGCAGCTGCGGCTCGCGCAGGCCGGCAACCGGATGCGGGTGTACCTGCCGTACGGCGACGACTGGTACGGCTACTTCATGCGCCGCCTCGCCGAACGGCCCGCCAACCTCCTGCTCCTGACGCGTTCCCTGCTGCCCGGCGCGCACCGATGACACCCGTACGCGGACCGGGTCAGCCGGGCTGGACCGTCACCGTCCGCACCGTGGTGTAGAAGTCCATCGCCGCCTTGCCCTGCTCCGGCGGACCGTAGCTGGAGGCCTTGACGCCTCCGAACGGCAGATGGAAGTCGACGCCGGTGCTCGGCGCGTTCACCTTCACCAGCCCGGTCCCCAGCTCCTCCACGAGTCGCAGCGCGTGTCCCAGGTCGGCGGTGTAGACCGCGCTCACGAGCCCGTACGCACCACTGTTGGCCATCGCCACCGCGGTCGGCACATCCGCAGCGGTCTGCAGCAGGCAGAACGGTCCGAACGTCTCGTGCCGCGCCAGCGCATGGCCTTCGGAGAGGCCGCCGACGAGGATCGGCGCGACCAGGTTGTCCGATGCGGTGCCGCCCGCCAGCACGGTGCCTCCCGACTGGCGGGCCTCACGGGCCGCGGCGAGCATGCGGCCGCGGGCCGCGTCGTCGATCACCGGGCCGCACACGGTCTTGGGGTCGCCGGGATCCCCGCACGGCAGCTCGTCGATCGCCATGAGCAGCGCCTCACGCAGTGGCTCGCTCGCCGCGCCGACGCCGATGATCCGGCGCGTGGCCGTGCACTTCTGTCCCGCATAGCCGTAGGCCGCGGCCACGATGTGCCGGGCGGCCCGGTCGAGGTCGGCGTCCGGCAGGACGATCGCCGGGTTGTGCCCGCCCATCTCCGCCTGCACCGGGACGCCGGTGGTGACCGCGCGCGCCGCCACCACCGTGCCGGCCTGCACCGAGCCGGTGAACGACACCACATCGGTGGTGGAGGTCAACACCTGGCCTTCGCTCGCATGCCCGGGGACCACCTCGACGAGCCCGTCCGGCAGTGGGCCGGCCAGCAGTTCGAACAGCCGCATGGCGCACGCGGTCGCCTGCGGCGCGGGTTTCAGCACCACCGCGTTGCCCGCGGCGAGCGCGGGCGCGGCCTTCCACAGGGGGATGGCGAACGGGAAGTTCCACGGCGTGATGAGCCCGGCGACCCCGAGCGGGCGGCGGCGGGTGTACAGCAGCCCCGTCCCGGTCGGCTCGTGGACGGCACCCGCCGGGTCGTAGACCTGTTGCGCGTAGTACCGCAGGATCGCCACGGTCCGGTCCACTTCGGCGGTCGCCTCGGTGACCGGTTTGCCGACCTCCCGGACGGCGAGCGCGATGAGCTCGTCACGGGCCGCGTGCACCCGTCCGGCCGCCTCGGTGAGCGCGGCCGCGCGTTCGCCGGCCCGGCATCCGCCCCATTCGCGCTGCGCCAGGCGGGCCCGCTCGACGGCGGCGACGACGCCGCCCATTCCGGCGGCGGGAACGGTGACGACGATGTCGTCCGGTTGTTGTGGTGATCGGCTCTGCACGGATCTCACAGCAGGAAGCCCTTCGGGAACGGATCGGTCGGGTCGAGCAGGTACTGCGCGGTCGCGGTGATCCAGGCGCGGCCGGTGATCGCCGGGACGACCGCGGGCCGGCCGGCCACGGTCGTCGCCGCGACGAGCCGTCCGGTGAACTCGCTGCCGATGAACGACTCGTTGCGGAACTCGGCGTCCAGCGGCAGCTCGCCGCGGGCGTGCAGCTGGGCCATGCGCGCGCTGGTGCCGGTGCCGCACGGGGACCGGTCGAACCAGCCTGGATGGATCACCATCGCGTGCCGCGACCGTTTGGCGTCCGAACCCGGCGCGGCGAGGTAGACGTGCCGGCAGCCGGCGATGCCCGGATCCTCGGGGTGGACGGGTTTGCGCTGCTCGTTGACCGCCGCCATGACCGCCAGCCCGGCCTCGATGATGCTGCCGGCGGCGCCGCGTTCGAAGGGCAGTCCCAACCGCTCCAGCGGCAGGATCGCGTAGAAGTTGCCGCCGTACGCCATGTCGTAGCGGACGTCGCCGAACCCGCCGACGGTGACGGTCAGGTCCGCCGCGTCCAGATATGCCGGCACGTTGGTGAGGGTGACGGCGGTGGCGGCGCCGTCCCGGACGTGCACGTCGACGACGACGAGGCCGGCGGGGGTGTCGAGGCGGATCGTGGTGACCGGTTCCACCACCGGCACCATGCCGGTCTCGACCAGGACGGTCGCGACGCCGATCGTGCCGTGCCCGCACATCGGCAGGCAGCCGGACACCTCGATGTACACCACGCCCCAGTCCGCGTCCGGGCGGATCGGCGGTTGCAGGATCGCGCCGCTCATCGCGGCGTGGCCGCGTGGCTCGAACATCAGCAGGGTCCGCACGTGGTCGAGGTGTTCGATCACGTACCGGCGGCGCTCGGCCATGCTGTTGCCGGGAATCAGACCGACTCCCCCGGTGATCACCCGGGTCGGCATGCCTTCGGTGTGCGAGTCGACGGCGTGGAACATGTGTCTGGAACGCATCGGGTGGCCTCCGCGGCGCTGGTTCGGTCGTGACGGTGCTGGGGGTCGTCGGTGGCTGGTCGGTTCGTCCGTGGGCCCGCACGGCGGTCACCGCAAACCGTTGCCCCCTGTCCAGGCACCCGGACAGGGGGCAACGGCCCCACCCCACGGAAAGGTCTCGGCGGACGCCCGTGCGTCAGGCGGCTGTGCGGTGCATCCACGACTCGACATCCGCCGCGGTGCGCGGCAGGTCGGCCGACAGGACCCGGTGACCGTCGGAGGTGATGAGGATGTCCTCCTCGATACGGAATCCCAGGCCCCGCAGTTCGACCGGGATGAGCTCGTCGTCAGGCTGGAAGTACAGGCCCGGTTCGACGGTCAGGACGTGCCCCGGTTCGAGCACCCCGTCGAGGTACCGGTCGGCGGGTGCCAGCGCACAGTCGTGGACGTCCAGGCCGAGCATGTGTCCGGATCCGCACAGGGTCCACCGGCGGTAGACGCCGGACTCCTCCTCGAGCGCCTCGGCGGCCGTGCACGGCAGGACCCCGAGGTCTTCCAGGCCCTGGGCCAGCACCGCCATGCCCGCCCGGTGGAAGGCGCGGAACGGTGCGCCGGGGCGCAGGCAGGACAAGGCCACATCGTTGGCCCGCCGGCACAGCTCGTACAGGTCGCGTTGCAGCGGGGTGAACCGTCCCGAGATCGGCAGGACCCGCGTGATGTCGGCGGTGTACAGCGTCCGGGTCTCGACACCCGCGTCGAGCAGCAGCAGGTCGCCGTCGCGAACCGGGCCGTCGTTGCTGGTCCAGTGCAGGGTCGTCGCGTGGGCGCCGGCCGCGACGATCGAGTGGTATCCGACGTCGTTGCCCTCCACGCGCGCCCGTGTCCAGAAGACGCCTTCCAGGTATCGCTCCGACGTGTCGCGTGCCTGTGGCAAGGCCCGGACCACGTCTTCGAACCCGCGGGTGGTCGCGGCGACCGCGTGCTCCAGCTGCGCGATCTCCCAGTCGTCCTTGATCAGGCGCAGCTCGTCCAGCGCCGCGGCGAACTCGGCGTCGGCGCCGCTGTCGTCCGCCGGGACGAGCCGGTCGACGCGCGGATCGACGTCGCGCAGGACGAGTGTCGGCGCGGACAACCGCAGCTCGTGCTCCAGCTCGGTGATGTGCCGGGTGGGGATGTCGCAGCGCCGCGCGGTTTCCAGCAGCGTGGGACGCCGGCCGTTCCACAGCTCGCCGTAGCGACGGTCGCGGTAGAACTCGTCGTCCTTACGGTCGCTGCGCGGGCGCAGGAACAGCGTGGCGGACCCGTCCGGCGAGATGACCAGGACCCCGTCGGAGGTCTGATCGCCGGTGAGCCAGGTGTAGTTGGAGTGCGGGCGGAACCGGAAGTCGGTGTCGTTGCTGCGGCGCAGGTCACCGCCGGCGGGCACGAGGAGGCGATGGCCGGCGAACTGGGCGTGGAGCCGCTCCCGACGTGCGCGGGTGAACGGCACGACCGGGTCGGCCGGTAGGTCGGCCCGCTCGGTGTCCGCCCAGCCGGTTCGCATGAACTCGGCCAATGTTCGGCTGACGGCTAGGTCATGGCTGCCGGTACGCAGCGGCGGCTGTGTCACGAGGTCCTTCTACGGGGTCGGTGGCGCTGGACGGCCTGCGCTCCGCTGGTCCGAGACGCGGCTGACGCGGCAGGCGTGCAGCCAGAGTCGCACCGCCGGTGCCGGGCGACTCATCAGCCGAGGCATAGAAGTTCGCTATGGCAGCGCGCGGTCGCACCGGTTCGGCCTCCGGTCGCGTCCACGTGTCACCGAGCCGGGCCCCGAGCATGGACACTGTAATATGTTACAGATAACATCGCACGCTGCACGGGGGCTAATCCCACGCGGGCCGCATCGGCCCGGTCCAATCGAGGGGTCGCCATGCAGCTGCCGCACCCGAACCTGTCGGCAACCATCCCGCCGGTCCTACCAGCACCGGTCCGAACACGAACCGACCCGCCGCCGGGCACGCCGTTCACGGCCGGCCGGCCGCCGACCGGCGGCACGACCCGGCCCGGGATCGGTTTCGTGCTCGTCGCAGCGCTCGCGCTCGGCGCGTGCCAGGACGGCGGCGGGCGGGAGCTCGTGCCCCACGACGGCGGAACCCTGCACGTGGTGATCGGTGGGGCGCTGGCGCACCTCGACCCACAACGGGTGTACGCCGTCACCGAGGCCAACGTGAGCCGGCTGCTCACCCGGACGCTGACGACGTTCAGGTCGGTGCCGGGGGCGGCCGCGAGCGAGGTCGTCGGCGACCTGGCCACGGATGCGGGCCGGCCGAGCGAGCGCAATCAGGTCTGGGACTTCACGCTCAAGGACGACGTGCGGTGGGAGGACGGCACCCCGGTGACGTGCGCCGACGTGAAGTACGGCATCCAGCGCAGCTTCGCACCGCAGTTCGACGACGGGGCGAAGTATCCCGGCCAGTACCTGCAACCGAATCCGAAGCCGTACACCGGCCCGTTCACGACCGGCGGCGACAGCGCGGGCCTGCGCTCCGTCGAATGCCTGACGCCGCAGAGCATCCGCTTCCACCTCAAGCAGCCCGTCGGCGACTTCGGCTACGCCGTCGCGCTGTCGGTGTTCGCGCCGGTGCCCGCCACGAAGGACACCGGGGAGGCCTACGACCGGCGGCCCTACTCCAACGGACCGTACAAGATCGAGTCGTCGACGGCGCAGGAGCTGGTGCTCACCCGCAATCCGTTCTGGCACCGCGGCACCGACACCGTTCGCGGCGCGCACCCGGATCGCGTGGTGATCACCTGGCGCAACGACACCACGGCGGTGACCGCGAACCTCATCGACAGCGACGGCGCGTGGGCGGACACGATCGCGATCGACCGGGACGCCGCGCCGAACTTCGTCCAGCAGATCATCAACGATCCGGTGCTGGCCGGCCGGGCGGTCATCGGCAGCACCGGCGGGGTGCGGTACTTCGCGCTCAACACCCGCACCCTGCCGGGCCTCGCCTGCCGGCAGGCGCTCACCTACGCGTTGAACAAGCGGCGGCTGCGGGCCTCGCTGGGTGGCTTCGTCGTCGGGGAGTTCGCGACGACCATGCTGGCGCCGCAGTTGAAGTCGCACCGGGCGTTCGATCTCTACGGTTCGGCGGCGAATCCGGACGGCGACCCGGAGCGTGCGCTGCGGTTGCTCCAGCAGGCGGCGGCGACCGGCCGGCCGTGCCCGGCGCGTATCCGGTTGGCGTATCCGAACTCCAGCGACGTCGCGCGGGCGATCAGCACGGTGGTGGAGTCGTATCAGCGCATCGGTGTCGAGGTGGTCCGTAGGCCGTACCCGTCCCAGTCGTACTACTCGACCGGTATCGGTGACCCCGCCAACGGCAACGACATGATGTGGGCCGGCTGGGTGCCGGACTGGCCGAACGGCTCGGCGGTGATCCCGCCGCAATTCGACGGCCGGAACGTGCCGAGGGACGGCTCCACGGGCAACACCGACTACGCCAACTTCAACGACCCGCAGATCAACGCCATGATCGACGAGGCGCTGGCCGAGTCGAACCTGGAGCGGCAGTACCGGTTGTGGGGCGCGTTGGACGAGGCGATCCAGGCCCAGGCCGTCAGCATCCCTGTGTTCTACATCAAGGCGTTGCGGATGGCCGGCGCGAACGTCCGCAACGGGTTCATCCACCCGCAGTTCGGCCAGCCGGATCTGTGCGCGCTGTACCTCGCCTGAGCCGGAGGGTCACGGCGGGGGGCCGACACCCGCCACGCAGTGCGGCTCCCCGCGCCGGGTGCGGCGCGGGGAGCCTCGTTGCGGGATGCCGGTCAGTACCGGGTGCTGACGGTGACGCCGGAGCAGGCGGTCCGGCCGTACAGGCTGATGTAGTTGTAGCCGGCGGGCGGGTTGGTGATGGTCAGTGTTTCGGCGTTGGTGCTGCCGGTGGACGATCGGGAGTAGTTGGTGGTCGTCGCCCAGCTGGTCGGGCTGTAGTACAGGTCGCAGTTGCCCGTCCCGCCGCTGGCGGCGATGGTGAGGGTCGTGACGCCGGACGGCAGGTACATGTACAGGTAGTTGTAGTTGCCGGCGGTCGCCGACCGCGCCGAGCGCTGGCAGTTGCGGTCGAGGACACGCGTGTCGGAGCCGGTGCACTCCGGCAGCGTGGTGCCGCCGCCGGTGGACACGGAGACCGACTGGGTCGTCGTGGCGGTGGCGCCCTGGTTGTCGGTGACCTTCAGGGTGACCGAGTACGTGCCGGCCGCGGTGTAGGTCTTGCTCGGGTTGGCGGCGGTGGAGGTGCTGCCGTCACCGAAGGTCCACTGGCGCGACGCGATGCTGCCGTCGCTGTCGGTGGAGCGGTCGGTGAACGTGGCGGTGAGTCCGCTGGTGGCGACGGTGAACGAGGCCGTGGGCGGCTTGTTGGTGGGCGGGGTGGTGCTGCCGCCGCAGTCGCCGGCGGCGCAGCGGGTCAGCCACGCGTCGAAGTCGGCGTCGTACCGGCTGCCGATGCTGCTGGTCAGGTAGGTGCGGGCGGTGGTGTACGCACCGGTTCGGTAGTAGCCGAGGAGGGTCATCGTCTCGGCGCGGTGCGACTGGAGCATGTACCGGACGGCCAGGTAACCCCAGTTGTAGATGCGGGTCTGGTCATTGCTATAGGTGGTGTCGAACAGCGTACGCAACGTGTAGGTGTGGTAGCCGGCCTGCGTCTGCGCGGAGGTGTAGGCCACGTTGCGGTACGAGTACGAGATGTACTCGGCGAAGCCCTCGATCCACCAGATGGTCGGCGTGGTGACGTTGGCGTTGAAGTCGCCGTACATGTCGAAGCGGCCGTCGAGGAAGTGCGTGTACTCGTGGTTGAGGTTCCAGATCTGGAACACGGGCCGGACCCACTCGGCCTCGTAGGCGATGAACCGCGCCTGGTTGTTGGGGTCGGACGGGGTGCCCTCCAGGTACATGCCGCCATTGTTGGTGTCGATGCCGTAGATCGCGCCGGCGTAGGTCTGGTAGTCGGTGCTGGAGTCGAACACCACGACCTCGATGTCCGAGTTCACGTCGCCGGCGACGGGCCCGCTGTCGGCGACCACGCTGTGGAAGTACGCGTCCTGCGACAACAGGCTGCTGCACGACTGGCTGAGCTCGGACGAGGTCATGCTCTGCGCGACGATCCTGATCGACGCGCTGCAGGTGTAGTTGATCGGCAGCACCGAGCTGGACAGCCGGGCGGAGAGGTTGCAGGTGTTGTAGTAGCTGCAGTTCGCCGCGTCGTAGTACTGCGTCATCTCGGCCACGCCGACCCACAGCGGCGCGGTGCGGCCGGTCATGCTGCTGCTGGACAGCAGCCCGCCGGCCAGCGGCCGGACGGTGGGCTGCAGCGCGGTCTCCTGCAGGAACCGGCCGAGTTCCCGGCCCGCGTTGGAGGTGAGGTAGGCGTTGTCGGTGCCGAGCAGGTCGAGGTGGCCCGACGCGAAGTTGTACAGGTTGTTCAGCACGGTGCGGTCGGACTGCACCGCGGTGACGAACGCGGGCACCTGGTGGCCCCGGAAGAGCACCGTGTAGACGTTGTTGACGGCGCTGAGCATGTACCACGACGCGTTGTACGACGAGTTGTAGCCGGTCAGGAGCCGGTTCACGACGTACAGGTACCGTGCGTTCTCCTGGGCGCTGTCGATCAGCGTGACCGCCTCGGCGAGGGTTTCGCCGTTGGCGTCGGTGACGTCCCAGGCGCGCGAGCCGGCGAAGAACGCGTCCAGGCCGGACCGGATCGCCGTCTGCAGTGATGTGCCGTAGGTGCCGACAGAGGTGTCGTACCACTGCACGTAGTAGCCGGCGCGCAGGTAGAGCACCAGCTGCGGCATCCCCGTGCTGGAGTTGCCCGGGTAGCTGGATGCGCCGTCCCGCACCGCGTACGCGACGCTGGCCATCTGCGCCTCACGGAAGGCGTTGTACGCGTCGCTGCCGGAGAGGCTGAACAGGCTGTTGATGCAGTCCACCGACGACGACTTGATCTGGCTCACCAGCGCGGATCCGGTCCGGCTGGTGAAGTCGGAGGTGTTGCAGGCGGCCGCCGCGAGCGAAGCGCGGTCCGACGGGCGGGCCTGGCGGACGGTGGCGGCCGGCCGGTCGTAGTCGGTCCGGGTGGCCGTGTTCGCGGCCGGTTGCGGCGCCCGGCGGTTCACCGGCTGCGCCTGCCTGTCGAGGTGCCGGTCGGTGGTGGCGAGGTCGGCCGCGGCGGGCGGTGCCTTGGTCGTGCTCGCCGAGGCGGCCGCCGCACCGGAAGGTGAGGCGGGGCCCGCCGCCGCCGGCACCGCCGTCAGTCCGCCCGCGAGAGCGAGCAGCAGTGCGGCGCCGGACAGCCGGGCGATTCTTCGCCGGAGCTGGCTTGTGGTCATGCGATCTCCTTGGGGGTTTGGCGAGCCGAAGCACGGACCACAGGACACGTGATTACATGCTTCGATGTGTTGCTCGGCGCTGGACGCTAACCAGCGCGGGAGATCGGCGACAACCGGTCCACATGGGACAGTCAGGTTCGGCGGGGCGCCAGCTTTCGGCAACCTTTACGGCGCCGGCCGAGCCGCGGGGCGAGCCGCTGCGATCAGTGGACGCTATGGTGCCGGCTATGGGGATCGAGGCCTCCGACGTGAAATTCTGCGGACGTTCGGACCCCGACCTCGGATGGCTAACGTGGCGAACCTCCTGCTCATCGACGAGGACTCCGCATACCGGCGGGCCCTGGCCAGTGGGCTGGCCCAGTACGGACACGTCGTGTCGGACGTGTCGCTGCACGCGGCCGGCCGGGTGCTGGCCGACCTCACCTGCCACACCCACCAGCGGCCCGACGTGGTGCTCATCGATCCGTTCCTGCCGACGGTGGACGGATTGCTGCTGCTGCGGTTGATGTGCCTCGGATCCCGCCGGCCGGTCATGCTGCACACGGCGGACTGTCCCGAGGAGCAGGTGCTCCAGGCCCTGCGCGGTGGCGCGGACGGCTACCTGCCCAAGCCGGCTCAGCCGGCGGTGGTGGACGCGAAGGTCGGCGCGTTGCTGCGCCGGGTGCCGGCCGCGCCGCCGCCGGCGCCCTGTGTCGTCGGCGCCCTGCGGGTGGACGTCGCTGAGCGCCGGGTGTCACTGCACGGCGTGCCGGTCGCCGTCACCCGCAGCGAGTTCGACCTCCTGGCGTGCCTCGCCGAGCATCCCGGACGCGTGGTGTCCCGCACCGTCCTGCGAACCCGGCTCGGCCGCGGCGGGACGACGTCGATCAACGGCATCGACGTGCTGGTGCACCGGCTGCGCGCCAAGCTCGGTGAGCCGGCGGCGCCGGTGCGCTACCTGCATACGGTCCGCGGCAAGGGCGTGTCACTGCACGCCGCCGACCGCGGGGTCCAGCATCACCGGATGTGACAGGCCGCCCGGTGCCCGCCGGCACGAAGTGTGAGCGCCGGCTCCGACTCGGCGCACACCGGTGCGGCCACCGGGCAGCGCGCCCGGAACCGGCATCCCGACCGCTGCGCGCCCGACTCCGCGGCGACCGGGGACGCCGACGGGACCCGGATGCGTCGCGGGCTCCCCCCGCGCAACCTGGCGATGTCCGGGACCGCGGCCATGAGAGTCTGCGTGTACGGATGCCGCGGGTCGGCGTAGATCTGCTCGCGGGTGCCGATCTCCACGATCCGGCCCATGTACAGCACGGCGACCCGGTCGCAGAAGTGCCGCACCACGGCGAGATCGTGGGAGATGAACAGGAACGCCAGGCCGAGCTCGGCGCGCAGGTCCTCCAGCAGGTTCATCACCTGCGCCTGGATCGACACGTCGAGCGCCGACACCGGCTCGTCGGCGACGATGAGCCGCGGCCCGACCGCGAGCGCGCGGGCGATGCCGATGCGCTGCCGTTGCCCGCCGGAGAACTCGTGCGGGTAGCGGCCGGCGTGGGCCGGGTCGAGACCGACCTGACCGAGCAGTTCCCCGATCCGATGCGCGACCTGCGACCTGGGCACCGTGTCGTGGACCCGCAGCGCCGTGCCGAGGATGTCGCCGACCGTGTGGCGCGGGTTGAGCGAGGAGTACGGATCCTGGAAGACCAGCTGGACGTCGCGCCGGAACGGGCGCATGGCCCGCCCGGACAGCGTCGAGATGTCGCGCCCGGCGAGCCGGATCTCGCCGCGATCCGGGCGGAGCAGCCGGGTCACGAGCTTGCCGATGGTCGACTTGCCGCTGCCCGACTCGCCGACCAGGCCGAGCGTCTCGCCTGGACGCAGGTCGAACGCGACACCGTCCACCGCTGTGACCGTACGTCGGCCGCCGGGTCGCGCACTGAACTGTTTGACGAGGTCTCGGACCTCGAGCAACGGTACGTCGGGCACGGTGTCAACCTTTCGAGCGCTCAGATCAGGCGGGGCGCGATCTCGCCGGCGAAGACCGCGGCGGGAGCGGCGAGATGGCAGCGGGAACGATGGGCGCCGTCACCGGCGCGAACGGCGAGGTCGGGCAGCACCGTGCGGCAACGGTCGCCGGCGACCCGCGCGGGATATTCGCACCGCGCATGGAACGGGCAGCCGGGCAGCGCCTCCAGCGGGTCCGGCGGCGCGCCCGGGATCGGGTGCAGCCGGCCACCCGCCGGTCCGGACAGCGAGGGCAGGCTTTCCAGCAGGCCCCAGGTGTACGGATGGGTCGGGCTGCCCAGGACGCTGCGCACAGGTCCGTGCTCGACGCTGCGGCCCGCGTACATGACCAGGACGTCGTCACACACATCGGTGACGACACCGAGGTCGTGGGTGATGAGGATGACCGCCGAACCGAACTCGTCGCGCAGGCCCGCGATGAGCCCGAGGATCTGCGCCTGGACGGTGACGTCCAGCGCCGTGGTCGGTTCATCGGCGATGAGGAGCTTCGGATCGTTGACCAGTGCCATGGCGATCATGACGCGCTGGCACATGCCACCGGAGAACTCATGAGGAAAGTCGCCGGCGCGCCGGGCCGGGTTGGCGATCCCGACCCGGCCGAGCATGTCGACGGCGTGCGCGCGGGCGGCCCGCCGGGTCGTGCGGTGGTGCAGCCGATAGGCCTCCGCGATCTGGTAGCCGACCGTGAGGTACGGATGGAGGCTGGCTCGCGGATCTTGAAAGATCATCGCGGCGGTGTTGCCGCGGTGGTGGCGCAGCTGCTCTTCCGGCATGCCGATGAACTCGCGACCGCCGATCCTGACCGAGCCGGTGATGATGCTGCGCCGCCGGTCATGCAGCCCGAGCAGGGCCAGGCTGGAGGCGCTTTTGCCGGAGCCGGACTCGCCCACGATGGCCAGCGTGCGGCCGAGCTCCACGTCGTAACTGAGGCCTTGGACGGCGCGGACCATGCTGCCGGCGACCGGGAACCGCACGGTCAGGTCCCGCACTTGAACGAACGGATCGGTCATGCCAGCCGCACCCTCGGGTCGAGCACCGTGTACAGGAGGTCGACCAGGAGGTTCATGGCGACCAGCACCACGGCGCCGACCAGGACCCCGCCCATGAGCACCGGCAGGTCGAACTGATTGAAGGCGCGCAGCGTGAGCACGCCGAGCCCGGGCAGCCCGAAGATGCTCTCGGTGAAGATCGCACCGGTCAGCTGCAGCGCCAGATCCAGGCCGAAGATCGTGGCGACCGGCGTGAGCGCGGCTCGCAGGCCGTGCCGGTAGACGACCCGGCGCGGCGAGGCGCCCTTCGCCCGGGCGGTCCGCAGGTAGTCCTCGCTCAGGATGTCGACCATCGCGGCGCGGGAGTAGCGGGTGTACGCGGCGGCGTTGGCGAGCCCGAGCGTGAGCCACGCGGCGCTGAGCCCGCTGGCCCAGGCGAGCGGATCGTCCAGCAGCGCGTGGTAGGCCGAGCGCGGCAGTGCGGTCGCGTACAGGGCGACGATCAACGCGACCACGAAGTAGGGCACCGAGCTCACCGTCAGCGTGACTCCGACGGTGGCGCGATCGATGAATGTGCCGCGACGGCGCGCGGCATACGTCCCGGCGAGCACGCCGACGCTCAGGTACACGACGGCCGCACCGACGACGATCGACAGCGTCACGGGCACGGCCTGGGCGAGCAGGGTCGTCACGGGCTGCCCGAGCGTGTACGAGTAGCCCAGACACGGCGCCGAGCAGTGCACGACGGTACCGCCGATCATGAAGTCCCGGCCGGCGGCGATGCCCGCGACGTAGTCACGGAACTGCACCGCGACCGGTCTGTCAAGGCTGAGACTGTGCGTGATCTCGGCGACCCGCTGCGGCGTGCAGCGGTTTCCGCAGATCGCGGCGGCCGGGTCGGTTGGCGCGACGAAGAACAGGGCGAAGCTCACCACGAGGGTGGCCACGATGACACAGACGGCGCTGACGAGCCGCTTGAGGATGTACAACAGCACGGTGTCCTGCCTGGGTGGCTGCCAGGCCCGGCCCGACGAGTTGAACGCCTGACCGGGCCCGGGATCGGGTGGCGGTCAGCCCTTGAGGAACATGCTCTTGTAGTTCGGCATGCCCATGGTGGAGTCGACGAGCGCACCGCCGATGTTGGTGCCGATCACGACGGCGACCTTGTAGTAGTACCGCGGGAGCACGACGTAGCGGCTCATGATCTCCCGGTCCAGGTCCGCCCACTTGCCGACCGCTTCGTCCGGCGGGAGCGCGGCGATCGCGTTGATCCGGGCGTCGAGGTCCTTGTCGGTGAGCATGCCGATGCTCTGGCCGTCGGCGATGCTGTGCGTCTGGAACAGCACCGGGAACCAGCTGCTGCCGGAGGGCCAGTCGGAGCACCAGCCGGCCGGCGAGGCGCCGAGGTTCGTCGGGGCGTTGTAGTCGCCGACCTTACCGCGCAGTTCGGCGGTGGAGACGCCGATCGGCTTGGCGGTGAACCCGGCAGCGGTCAGCGCGTCGGACAGGATCTGCGTGGTCTGCTGGGTCAGCGGCTTGGTGTTGTCGTAGTACCAGCTCACCTCGAAGTTGAGCTTGCCGGCGTCGGTGAGCATCTTCTTCGCCGCGGCGGGGTCGCCGGCGCCCTTGCCGGACAGGCCCGGCAGCGGCTGGTAGGCACGGTAGCCGGGGACGCTCGGCGGCATGATGGTGCTGGATGCCTGCTGACCGTAGTCGTTGAACCCGGAGGCCTTCCACAGTTGGTCGTACGGGTAGGCGACGGCGATCGCCTTGCGGACCTCGAGCGGGATCTTGCGCGAGTCCAGCTGGGTCATCTGGTGGCAGGGGCTGGCTCCCCGCAGCAGCTGGCCGGCCTTGGGACCGGTCAGCTGCGGCACCAGCGAGGCATCGATGTTCTGGTAGTTCAGCGCGTTGGCGTCGGCGCCGTTGCTGTTGAGCACCTGCTGTTGGGTCTTGACGTCCTGCTCGCCGAACTTGAAGTCCCAGCCGTCGACGTACTGGTGCCGGGCCGGGTCGGTGTTCGCGTCCCAGTTCGGGTTGCGCTTGAGCTTGAGCTGCGCCCCGGGGGTGTAGCTGTCGAACTCGTACGGCCCGGTCGCCATCGGCTTGTTCTTGTAGTCCTGGCGGGTGTCCTTCGCCTTGGGAATCGGCGTGAACAGCGGGTAGCTCATGTAGAACGGCAGGTCCGGGAACGGCTGCGCGAGATGGATGACGAGCGTGCCCGGGTCGGGGGTCTCGACGCCGGCGTACGTGTCGCCGCTGGTGTACGGGCCCTTGTACGCACCGGGCTTCGCCGGGTCGCCGTCCTTGAAGTAGGTCATGTGGTAGGTCGGCCCATTGGGGTACACGTCGTGCGCGAAGGACCGCTTGATGGCGTATGCGAGGTCCTCGACCTTGACCTCGCTGCCGTCGGCGTACTTGATTCCGCGCTGGAACCGGAAGGTCCAGGTGAGCTTGTCGGCCGACACGGTGCCGAGATCGGTGAGATCGGAGACGAGCACCGCGTCGCCGTTCGGGCGGATGTCGAACTGGGTGGGGGTACGGAAGACCAGCTTGTCGATCTCGTTGGCGTCGACGTAGTACGTGTCGGTCGGGTCGAAGGTGTTGGGTGTCGGCTGGGAGTACACGGTGATCGTGCCGCCCTTGCGGGCCCCGGGGGCATCCTTCGCGGGTCCCTTGGCGTCGCGGTCCATGATGACCTTGTCGGTGGCGATGGTCGACCTGCCGTCGTCCGCGGAGGTCCGCTTCGACGACGGGCTGCCGCAACCGGTGGCCGCGGCGGCCATCACGGCGGCCACCACCACGACCGATCTGACGTGCTTCATGCAATGCCTCGATTTCTGCGGGATGTGTGCGGTCGGCGGTGCACCCGCGGGTTCTGCGGGATGTGTGCGATCAGCGCGCCTGCGGGTTCTGCGTACGGTCAGCGGTGCGCCTGCGGTCAGCGGTGCGCCTGCAGGTTCTGCCTGCGGTCAGCGGTGCGCCTGCGGGTTCTGCGTGCGGTCAGCGGTGCGCCTGCGGTCAGCGGTGCGCCTGCAGGTTCTGCCTGCGGTCAGCGGTGCGTCTTCGGGTCGAAGGCGTCCCGGACGGCGTCGCCGAGCAGGCTCAGGGTGAGCACGAGCGTGGTGATGCCGAGCACGGGCAGCCAGAGGTACAGCGGATCGGCGCGGTAGTAGTTCTGGGCCGCCGCGACGGTGACGCCCCACGACGGCGTGGGCTCGGTGAGCCCGACCCCGAGAAAGGTCAGACCGGCCTCCGCGACGATGTAGCCGGGCAGCGAGAGCGACGCCGACACCACGACCGGCGCCACGAGATTGGGCAGCAGCTCCCGCAACAGCACCGTGCGGGTCGGCAGGCCGAGGACCGCCGCGGCGGCGACGAAGTCGAGCTCGCGCAACGACAGCACCTGCCCGCGCACCAGCCGCGCAAGCCCGGCCCAGCCGAAGAACGACAACACGACGATCAGGGAGATGAAGCGAACCCTGGCGACCTGTTGTGGCGGCGCCTCCGCACCACCGGTCACGGACAGCAGCACCGCCGGGGTGGCGATGGCGAAGAGCAGGTACGGCAGGCTCAGCACAAGATCGATGAGCCAGGACACGATCCGATCCAGCCAGCCGCCGACGAAGCCGGCGAGCATGCCCGCGATCAGACCGACGACCGTGGCCACGAGCGTTGCCGCCCCGGCGACCAGCAGCGAGGGCCGGGCGCCGTAAACCCAACGGGCGAACAGGTCCCGGCCCAGACGGGGTTCGACGCCGAACCAGTGCTCGGCGCTCGGCCCGACGGTCGGGAAGCCGTAGTCATCGATGAGGTCCTGATGCAGCGCGGTGGGACTCTGGCCTTCCAACGCCGCCAGCACCGGCGCGAAGACGGCGACGGCCACGAACAGCACGACGATCCCGACGCATACCATCGCGACCCGGTCGCGACGGAGCCGGCCGAGTGCCATCCGGGTGGGTGACCGGCCCGCCGCCGCGGTGGTGGCGGTGCTGGGCCGGTCGGTTGATGGACCGGGGTGCGGTCCTTCGGCGGCCACGACGATCGGGTCCATTCGCGGCGCCCTTTACGGTCGGGGATGGAGGCGGGTTTGTGTGCCGGGGTGTCCGGTGTGGTGCGTGTCGGAGTCTCACAGCGGTTGCCGGTGTGGGGTCATCGTCGGCGGCATAATGTTTCGCTATGGGCATTGACGTGCGGCACCTGCGCGCGATCTGCGTCATCGCCGAGGCGGGTAGTGTGACCGCCGCGGCGGCGCAGCTGAATCTGTCCCAACCGGCGTTGACCGCGCAGTTGCACCGGATCGAGGAGTTGCTCGGTGGGGTGCTGTTCGTGCGGAGCCGTGCGGGCGTGGAGCCGACCGAGCTCGGCCGGCGGGTCCTGAGTCGGGCGCGGGTGGTGCTGAACGAGGTCGACGCGTTTGTCGACGACTTCCGTGAGCCGCACCGGGCGCCGGGGTTCGTCCGGTTCGGCACGGTGCATCTGGCGTGTGCCGCGAGCCTGGTCGACCGGGTCAAGGAGGCGTTTCCGGACACCGAGGTCGCGTTGCGGATCGAGCCGTCGTCGCGGCTGCTCGTGGACGCCGTCACGCATGGGCAGCTCGACGCCGCCCTGATCGGGATCATGGAGGGGTTCGACATTCCGCTCGGTGGGATGCTGGCCAACCGGACCCTGATCCCCCGGTATCCGATTTTCATCGCGTTGTCCGCGTCCCACCGTCTCGCCGGGCAGGACAGCGTCGATCTGGCCGATCTGCGTGACGAGCGGTGGGTCGGGCCGCCCGGTCCGGACGACGGCTCGCTCACGTCGCTGCGGCGGGCGTGCCGCGCGGCCGGGTTCGAGCCCGACATCCGCTACGACGCTCCCAGCGGCGCCGGCCAGCCCTTGGTCCGCTCCGGCAACGGCGTCCGGCTGGTCGACCCCACCTGGCCCCAGCCGCCCGGCACCGCCGTCCTACCCCTGCGCGGCGAGCCGCAGATCGCCCGTCTCCTCGTCATCTGGCGCCGCGACGCGTTCAGCCACACCGAATGCGAACAGCTCTACCGCGCGGTCACCCACGCATTCCTCGATCACGTGCCGAACAATCCGGCCTTCGAGCGCTGGTGGAAGGCCAACCCCCAGACACACCCGATCCTGCAGCAGTAGGACGCACCCGTCCGCGCCCACGGAGGCTGCCGGACATCGCGGCGAGGCTTGCCCTGCTCTGGGCTGGCCTCGTCGTGCCTGTCCTGGTCAGCTCGGCCGCCTGGGCGACCTCGGTGACGGTCCCGGCGACCCGGCGCCCCACGTCGACGGTCTGATCGTGCGCGGGTGCCGCACGTCGACACCCATAGCCAAACATTATGCCGCCGGTGATGACCTCACACCCGCGACCACGGTGAGACTCCGATGCGCGTCGGAACGCCCCGCATGCGACCCATGCACGGCGATCCGCCTCCACCCCGACCGCACGTTGCGCCGATGCTGTACCTGGAAGGACATCAGTTGGGCGAACGGAGATGGCTCCGGGTCGCGGCAGCCACGGTCCTGGCACTTGTCCCCGTGATCACGTCGGCATGCGACGCAAGCGTCGGCGACGGCACCCCCGGCGCTGCCCGCCGGCCGGTCGACGGGTTGAGGATTCTGGTGCCGAACAGCCCGGGCAGCGGCTACGACACCACGGCACGGACGGCGGCGAAAGTCATGCAGGACGCCGGTCTGGCACGGGACGTCACGGTCTTCAACGTCGCCGGCGCCGGTGGCACGACAGGGCTGCGGCGCGTCGTCGACGACGGGAGCGACGAGCACCTGCTCATGCAGATGGGGCTCGGCGTCGTCGGCGCCGTCCACACCAACAGGTCGCAGGTGACCCTGATGGACACCCTGCCTGTTGCGCGACTCATCGAAGAGATGGAAGCGGTGGTGGTGCCGAAGGATTCGCCGTACGACACCCTGCAGGATCTCGTGACGGCCTGGAAGGCGAACCCCGCAGGGGTTCCCGTCGGCGGCGCGTCGGCGCCCGGCGGGCCGGATCACTTGATGCCCATGCTGCTGGCACAGGCGGTCGGCGTGGCGCCGACGAGCGTCAAGTTCGTCAGCTTCGGCGGCGGCGCTGAACTCCTGGCCGCGGTGCTCGGCAACGAGGTGGCCTTCGCGGCCACCGGCATCGGCGAGGTCGCCGAGCAGGCCAAGGTCGGTGAGGTGAAGATCCTCGCGGTGACCGGGGCCCGGCGGACCGGCGGCCTTGACGCACCGACGCTCAAGGAGTTGGGCGTGGACCTGGTCTTCGCGAACTGGCGAGGACTCGTTGCCACGTCTGGTCTGACCGCCGCGCAGCGGCAACGGCTGGTCGACCTCGTGACGGACATGCACAACTCGCCGGAGTGGAAGGTCGCGCTGGCCACGAAGGGCTGGACCGATGCCTTCATCGCCGGCGACGAGTTCGCCGCGTTCGTGGCGAGTGAGAACGACCGTGTCGTCAAGGTGCTACGAGAACTGGGACTCGGATGAGCGCTGAGGGAGTGCCTTCATGATCAGCAGCATGCGGGCGGCGCGTCGACGGCAGACCATCGCGCCCGGAAGCGTGGCGGCGGCCAGGGCAAACCTTGTCCGGCAGGCGCGACGTCGTCGCGTCGTGAATCGATCGGCACAACTCGCCGCCTTGACCATGGCGATCGCCGCCTGGCAGCTGGCCGGGATGTACTGGCTCGACTCCTACCTCTACAGCACACCTGCTGCGGTTTGGCAGCGCCTGGTGGAGTGGTTCACCGTCGGCACGCCGATCGGCTCCGTCTGGAAGCAGATCTTGACGTCCCTGTCGGAGTCCGCCGTCGGCTTCGGCGTGGGTGCGATCGCCGGGGTTTCGTGCGGCGTCCTGGTCGGCGCCAGTCGCACGCTCTCGGACTTCTTCGGCCCGTTGATCAGGGCCGCCAACATCGTTCCCAGCATCGTCCTGGTCACCCTGCTGTTCATCTGGTTCGAGCTCGGCACATCCTCGAAGGTGGCGACCGTCATCGCCATGGTCTTCTTCGCGACGTTCTTCGCCACGTTCAGTGGCATCCGCGACGTCGACGCGCGAATGCTCCAGGAGGCCGAGCTGTTCGGGGTGGGCGCCGTCGCCCGGATCACCACGGTGATCGTGCCGCTCGTCGCCACGCGCATCGTCGCCGGGCTGCGCTCGGCCGCCGAACTCGCCTGGATCGGGGCGGTCATGGCGGAGTTCATCGGCGGCCGGCAGGGGCTGGGACTGCTGGTTCGCTACGGGGAGGCGACGTTCGACGCGACCGGCGTCCTCGCCGGGATGATCGTGATCACCGTGATCGCGGTCGCCGGCAAGGTTCTCCTGAGCAGCATCGAGCGGTGGCGCCGCGGGGCACACTGAGCGCCCGGTGCGCGGTCACCCTTCCGTCAAGCTCCGGTCGGGGTTTTGCAGGAGTCTCGTGGCCCGCTCCGCGAAGAGGTGGGCCTCGCACTCGGCCGACCGGGTCCGGGCTGATTCGGTCGCGGCCCGGACCGCGGTCGCCGGCTCGCCGCGAGCCTGCAGCAGACGTGCCCGCATCAGCAGAATCAGCCCCTCGGCGTACCGCTGGCCGTGGTCCCGGACGGCCTGATCGGCCCGCTTCAGAGCGACGGCGGCATCCTCGTGCCTCCCGGCGGCCAGCCACATCTCGGCGATCAGCCCGTAGTGGTAGGCGATGCCCCACTGTGGGGGGGTTGAGCAGGCCGGCGACGAGAAGCTGTTCGGCCTCGGCCGCGGCGGCGGCCGGGTCGTCGCCGGTGAGGGCGCGCGCCCAGCACCGGTACTGGCGGATGTACTCGTCGGTCAGGGTGCGGAGGCGGTCGAGACCGGCTTCGGACCACCGCTCGCACGCCCGTTTCGCCATGGCCGGTCACCGGCCATGGAGGCGATCATGGCGGTGTAGTAGGCCCAGACGGTCAAGGCGTACGGGTCGCCTGGCCGGTACCAGGTGTCGACGAAGGACAGGGCCGTCGCGACGTCTCCGTGCAGGGCGGTCATCACGGCCCGCCAGCCGGGTCCCTCACCCGGGATGCTGCCGTCGCGCCGGAGCGGGGTGTCGTGGTCCGGCGCGACGGCGGCATTCCCGGTGTCCGGACGGGCGCTGTCGGCGGCCGTGAGGGACCGGTAGGCGGCGCCGATGTGGCCGGCGTCCCACTGGTGCAGGCCCCAGGCGTTGCGGCCGTACGCCCGTACGGCCGGATCGGTGGACGCCTGACCGTGCTGGTGCATCCGGCGTGCCAACGCCCCGCGGCCCCGCTCCATGGATGTGAAGGCACCCATCATCCGGATGAAGAGGAAGTCGGCGGCCTCCGCGTCCCGGCCCAGGGTGCGGGCCAGGTGCTCGGCGCGGTCGAGCAGGTCGAAGGTGGACCTGTCGTATCCGGAGTGCCTTCTGACCACGACGGTCAGCAGCGTGAGGGCGGACAGTTCCAGATCCATCAGTCCCACCGTCCGCGCGAGCTGCGCGGACAGCCGCAACTGCCGGTCGGCCGCGAGGTAGGCCAGCTTCGTCGCGGCGCGGCGGCCGGCCCGTGCGAGCGCTTCCGCGGTGCGGGCCGGGTCGGCGAGGGGGTGGCGGCCCAGAGGTGGTACCCGAGCCGCTCGGCGACGGCCTCGTCGCCGGCGTGGATGTGATCGAGCGCGTCCGCGACGCGCAGATGCAGCCGGACGGCCCGCTGCTGGGTCGTGGTCTCGGCGATCGACTCGCGGACCAGGTCGTGCGCGAACCGCACCGACGTCGGGTCGTCCGGGCTGGTCTCGAGGAGGCCGAGGGCGTGCAGCGGCTCGAGGCGTTCGAGGCAGTCGGCGGGCTCGACGCCGGCGGCGCGGGAGAGCAGCCGTCGGCGCGATCACCCCCAGTGGTCCCGCACTGGCCAGGATGGCGACGACCGCCGTGCCCCGGACCGGTTCCCCGCTCGTCGTGGAGCTCGGTCCGGGCACCGGCGCCTTCACCGCGGCCATCCAGCGGCGCCTCGCCGGCCGCGGCCGGCACATCGCGGTCGAGGTCACCGCGCGGTTCGCGCGGCAGCTGGCCGCCACCCACCCGGCGGTCGACGTCGTGCACGCGGACGCGACCGGCATCGCCGGTTTCCTCGCGCAGCGGGGCCTGGGCCGCAGCGACGTCGTGGTCAGCGGTCTGCCGTGGGCGGCGTTCACCGAAGCCCGGCAGCGCGACCTGCTGTCCGCTGTGGTCGAGGCGTTGTCGCCGCAGGGCGCGTTCACCACGTTCGCCTACGTGCACGCACGCCACACCCGAGCGGCCCGCAACCTGCTGCGCTCGCTCGAATCGCTGTTCGACGAGGTCGTCACCAGCCAGACGGTGTGGACGAACCTTCCGCCGGCGCTGGTCTACCACTGCCGCCGGCCCACCTGAACCGGGGCGGTCGGTCATGAAGGGCACCGCGACCGCAACACGCCGGCACCGGGCGTCACGCCGCACCGCTCAGCAGATCCGGCGGTGCGGCGGGCGGGGTCGGTGGGTGTCGTAGCGTTACCGTGGTGTGGGAGGCGGCCGGTTGCTGGGGTTGAAGAGCTGGTCGGCCGCTGTACCCGTCATGGGGTGTGCGAGGTAGCCGCCGCGGGCGGTGTCGCAACCAACGTCGTTGAGGGCTTCGAGCTGGTCGCGGTGGTCGACGTCGATGGCGGTGACGGTGCGGTCGAGGTCGTGGAACATGGCGATGAGCCAGGCCAGCGTCGTCGTGCTCGACAGGTACGTCGGCAGGTAGGCGTCGATGCCGTCGAGGAGACGCGGGTCGAGGATGACGGTGCTGACCGGGGACTCGGCGAGGTGGGCGGGGCCGCCGGTGTTGTTGACGGCGATGTGGATGCCGGTGCGGGCCAGTCCGTCGAGCGTGAAGGCGATGTCGTCGCTGAGGTCGTGCAGCGCCTCCTGGGCGATGGCGAGCTGGAGCCGGCCGGGTGGCAGGCCGCTGGCGTCCAGGGCCGCGGTGACGGTGGTGAGGATGGTGGGGTCACGGAGCTGGCTGATGGTGCAGTCGACGCTGAGCATCGGCGGCTCCGGGGTGCTCTGCCAGGTCGCGGCCCGGGCGCAGGCGTCGCGCAGCAGCCGGGCGGCGAGCGGGATCAGGACTCCGACGCGTTCGGCGAGGTCGAGGAACTCGCTCGCGGGCACCGGCCCGAACTCCGGATGGGTCCAGCGTGGTAAGGCGTGCATGCCGACGATGGTGTTGTCGCGCAGCCGGATGATCGGCTGGTAGGCGAGGGTGAGCTCGCCCCGTCCCACGGCGCCGGGCAGTGCGTGGGTGAGCTGGTGGCGCCGGACGTCGAGCGCTTCCCGGGCCGGCTCGAACAGCGTCCATGACGTCGCCGGGTTGTCGCGCCTCGCCCAGGTCAACGCCATCGCCGCGGCGCGCAGCAGGTCGCCGGGGCTGCTCTGGGCGGCGGGGCGCTCCACGATGCCGGCCATGGCGGTGACGGACAGGTCGTGTCCGTCGATCCGGCACGGGTGCCGCAGCAGCGGCAGGGCGGCGTCCGCGGCCTTGATGGCGTCGTCCGGTCCAGTGGTGTCCTCGACGGCCAGGGCGAAGGTGTCGGCGCCGAGGTGGGCGAGGTAGTAGTCGCGTCCGGTGGCCAGGCCGCGCAGCCGGTGCGCGGTGAGCTGCAGCAGCTGGTCCGCCGTGGTGGTGCCGAACGTGTCGTTGATGGCGCCGAACCGCTGGATGTTGAGCAGGCACACACCGATGCGCGCGGTCGGCTTCCCGGCGATGACGACCTCGAGGTAGGCGGTGAACGCCGCCCGGTTCGGCAGACCGGTCAGCGGGTCGTGCAGCAACGCGTGCCGGACCTGCTGCTGCAGGTGCTGCTGGTGGGTGCGCCATGCCACGCGTTCGTCGCGGCCGACGTCCTCCGCCGCGCGGCGGACCACGTCCTGCAGCGTGGTGGCGAATCCGAGCGCCAACTGGTCGATCAGCACGGTGAGCCGGTCCGCCGCGTCCTGTCCGGTGATCCGGAGGTCGGTCAGGAGCCGCAGCCGCAGGAAGCGCACGCTCGCCGCCATGATCTGCGGGTCGGACATGCCGCTGTCGACGAGGTCGCGGCCGACCCGGAAGCCGGCCTGCGGGTCGGCCGCCGGGCCGGTCACCGCGGTGAGCATCTGACGGGTCAAGGTCTGGAGCACGTGGAGGCGGCGGGCCCGCCCACCGGGCACGAAGTTCGTCCTGGGCAGGCTCCGCTCCCAGACGGTCGCGAACTGCGTGACCTCGTCGGCGGGTTCCCGCAGCGGGTCGGCTTGAGGGCGTGGTTGAGTGCCGGTCACAGCTCGCGACTTCCCCCGCCCGACCGCGGGCGTAACCTCGGTCGAGGGTCGCCGGCATCGCCCGTCGCCGACGATGGGCAACGCCTCGTGCAGGGCGTGGTCTTCGCGGGTACCGCCCTCGGCTGCCGCATGCACCTGCCCTTGCCATTCGTGGCGGACGGGAGTCCTCTGGAAGCACAGTGTGAACCGCAGCCGAGGTCGTGTACCACCCCGTCCACCCGAACGGGTGAACGACCTCAGGACCTAACCGGTGCTGAGCTTGCGGGCCACACCGCCGAACGCCGACCGCTGTGCGGGATCGTCCGCGTCCTCCGGGTCCGGGCGCCAGTCGCTGATCGGGACCAGGCCGGGGTCCACCACCTGCCACCCGGCGAGCAGGCCGACCACGTCGGCGGGGGCACGCACGTGCAGTGACGTCGGCGTGCGCTGGTAGAGCCGTCGCACGTTCTCCTGCCCGGCGGTGTCCTCGGCCGGTACCGAATGCGAGACGGCGACGTAGCTGCCCGCCACGGTGGCGTCGGCGAACTCCCGCAGGATCCGCGCGGGGTCGTCCGAGTCGCCGATGAAGTGCAGCACCGCGACCATCAGCACGCCGATCGGCCTGGAGAAGTCGAGCAGGTCGGTCACCGCGGGGTGCCCGAGGATGTCCTGCGGCCGCCGTACATCGCCCTGGACGGCGGTGGCGTACCGGTTGCCGGCCAGGATCCGCTGGCTGTGCGCGACAGCGACCGGGTCGATGTCGACATACACGACCCTCGCGTCCGCGGCCGCGTACTGCGCCACCTCGTGAACGTTGCCCAGCGTCGGGATGCCCGAGCCGATGTCCAGGAACTGCCGGATCCCGTTGTCGGCCAGCCACCGCACCGCCCGGCCCAGAAACGCGCGGTTGTCGTGCGCCAGCTGGATGACGCCCGGCCAGGCGCGCTCGGCGTCCTCGGCGAACCGCCGGTCGACCTCGAAGTTGTGGAACCCGCCGAGCGCATAGTCGTAGACCCGCGCCGCGTTCGGCGTGGTGATGTCGACACCATCAGGCACCCACTCCGGCAACACCGCCAACCCCTCTCCAGCCACGTCCATCCATCAGCGTGACATACAGGTCACCTTCAGTGGTGCATCCCGGCCGCGGCGACTCGAGGAGCCGGCATCAAACTTTCCAAACTGGAAAGTACTCGCCGGCCTGGTGGTTCGTCGGCGTGCCGGTGGCCGCGGCGGTCGCCTTCGTGCTCGTCACCGCCGGCCTCGTCGTCTACGAGCGCAAGTACGCCGTCGCCGCGGGCAGAGTCCGGGACCGGCTGGCGTGATCGGCGACCTCGACCCGATCATCCACGTCCCCAAGCGGCTCGCGGCGATGGCGATCCTGGCCAACGCACCGTCGGTGTCGTTCCGGTTCCTCAAGGAACAGCTGCAACTCACCGACTCCGACCTGTCCAAGCAGATGTCGGCACTGGAAGCCGCCGAGTATGTCAAGTCCGCCAAGGACGGCCACGGCCGCGGCGCGAGCACGACGTTCTCGATGACCCGCACGGGCCGCAACGCCTACACGGCACACTGCGCGGCCCTCCGGGCGCTCATCGATCCCGGTCTGGCTTGATCTCGACCCCTGGGGCGCTCCCCACGTGGTGCGGGACGACCAGCAGTTCGTCACGTGGCGCCGGCCGGGCGCTGATGAGCAGCAGGCAGCCCGCGGCGCTGATCAGCCCGCACAGCAGCAGCGCCGCCCGGTAGCCGAGAGCCTGCGCGGCCGCACCTGCGACGACGCCGGAGACCAGCGAAGCGGTGATGAACGCGTTGCCGAACAGCGCGGTCGCGCGGCCGGTGGCCTCGGGCATCAGGTCCTGCATGTACGTGATGCCCAGCGCGTTGACCGCGGCGATGGCCAGGCCGCGGACCACCTGGGCGGCGATCAGCAGCGGCAGGCTGGAGCCGGCCGGGACGAGCACGAAGTACACGACGAACAGCAGCATGCCCAGCAGGATCACCCGCTGCCGGCGGACCCGGGCCGGGAGCAGGATCAGACCCAGCGCCGCCGGTATCTCCGCCAGCGCGCCCGTGCTGGCCAGCAGCCCCACGTCCTGGTCGGTCCGGCCCAGGGTGCGCGTGAGGTACAGCGGCAGCGCGACCGAGCCGGCGCACATCGCGGTGTTGAACAGCATGAAACTGGCCGCCACCAGCAGCACCGGCCGCCGCAACCGGGATGGCGTCCGCGACTGCTGCGCGGCCCGGGGTGTGACCGGTGTCGGACCCAACAGCAGCAGCGGTGCCGCGATCAGGGCGAACGCCAGGGATGTCAGCAGCAGCAGGCCGCCGTATCCACGCCACGCCAGGGCCGCCGCCCCGAGGATCGGACCGACGGCCCAGGCCAACGAGAACACCGACCGCAGCGCCAATGTTCCGCGTCCCGACGCGTCACCGGACACCCGGTCCAGGTGGGTACGCGCCAGCGCGAACACCTGCGAGAAGCCCGCCAGGCCGGCGCCGAGCAGGCCCGCCCCGATGACCAGCAGCAGGGCGTAGCTGGTGGTCGTGCTCAGCGCGAGGTAGCCGACGGCCGGCGCCAGCACGGCGACCAACGCCGGCCACCGGCCGGCACCGCGGTCGAACCGGCGACCGAGCCAGGACGTCACGAACAGTCCGCTGACGGCGATGACGGAGAGGAACACACCGACCTGCAGCGGGGACAGGAGCGCCCGGTCCGCACCGAACAGCACCAGATACGGCCCGATCATGGAGTCGGCGATGCCCAGCAGCAGGACGCAGACCAGCAGGTGCGGCAGCTTCGTCCCGACCACACGCCCCGCGTCGAAGCCCATCTGCATCCACATCCCTGGATCGCGACGGCAGCACCACCCACCGCGGCTGCATCGATGATGCCCCATGCCGTATCGGGCTCACTACCGTCACCGTCACCCCTGATGCACGCTCCGCAGTCCAGGCGTGTCCTCGCGACGAAACTTACGCGCTGACGCTCGGGGATCCGCCGGCGACACGGACGGTCACGTGCACGCCGTCCACCGTGGACAGTGACAGTTCGCTGGTGCCGGTGATGCGGGCCTCCTGGCCGCAGAACAGGGGCCGCATGTTTCGGTGGGTCACCTCGGTCACCGGGGCGGCGTCGCGCAGGCGGACGGTTTCCAGCAGGGCCAGGGTCATCAGCGGTCCGTGCACGACGAGGCCCGGGTAGCCTTCCACGCCCATGGCGTAGGCCAGGTCGTAGTGGATGCGGTGGCCGTTGGCGGTCGCGGCGCTGAACCGCATGAGCCGGACCGGGTCCGTGCGCAGCACCCACTCCCCCGGGCCGGCCTGTGACAGCAGCGCGTCGACCGAGGACGCCTCCGGCAGTACGGGTGCCGCTGAGGTCGGGGGTGAGGCCGGGCGGTACACGATGTCCTGGGTCTCGACCACGGCCAGCACCCCGTCCGCGCGGGTGAGGCGGGTCTGCACCGTGGACAGGACGAAGTCGCCCTGGCGGCCGGACTTCGGGGTGGTGGAGAGGACCTCGACGGTGCGGTCGACCGTCGAGCCGACGGTGAGGTCGGCGAGCAGGCGCGCAGGCCGGCAACGGGCTCCCCGGCGACCAGGATGCGCGGAGCGATCCGGTCCCGGACGTCCTGCGGATCGATCATGAGGCACCTGCATCGGGGAACAGCTCGGACCAGCGGGCGCGGACCTGGTCGCGGACGCCGGCCGGCACGTCGACGAGGACCGAGCGCTCCGGGTCGGCGCCCAGCGGGCGGGTCGCGTCGATGCCGAGCTTGGAGATGGTCCGGCCGACGGACATCGGGTCGACCGGGTTGGACTCATGCCGGGCACCACCAGCAGGTCCTCGTGGGCGCGCATGCGGGTGGCGACCGCCCATTCGACCTGCCGGGGGTCGGCCGGGTCGATGTCGTCGTCGACGACGGTGACGTGCTTGATGAGGTCCTGGGTGCTGAACGCGGCCAGCATCGCCAGGCGGGCCTCACCCGGGTTGCGCTGCTCGATCGCGATGACCGCGTGGAAGCGGCAGCTGCCGGCCTCGGTGAGCACCACGCGGCGGGTGCTCGGCACGACCGCGCGGACCGCCCGCAGCAGCGTCGCTTCCCGCGCGACGGCGCCGGTGACGAGGTGCTCGGGGTGGTTGCCGCCGACGATCATCGTCAGCCACGGGTCACGCCGGTGGGTGACCGCGGTGACCCGCAGCACCAGGTTGTCGCGCATCGGCGCGTACAGGCCGGGGAACTCGCCGAACGGGCCCTCCGGGGCACGGTCGCCCGGGTGCAGCAGCGCCTCGATCACGATCTCGGCCTCGGCCGGGACGAGGACGTCGACGGTGCGGCCGCGGACCATCCGCAGCGGCTCGCCGAACAGCGCCCCTGCGGCGTGCGCCTCGTCGAACGGCACCAGCAGCTGCGAGGCGGCGACGACGGCCGGGTGACAGCCGAGCGCGACCGCCACCGGCATCGGCTCGCCGCGCGCCCACCACTCCTGCAGGAACTGCCAGGAGTGGGTGGGGGCGAAGTTGACGCCGAGCCGGTCCGGGCCCTGCACCTGGAGCCGGGCGATGGCGAGGTTCTGCCGGCAGCCGCCGGGCGGGGCGCACAGCAGCACGCCGGCGGAGAGGCACCGGCCGCCGTCGCGCTCGCTGATCGCCGGGATCGGCAGCAGCCCGGTCAGGTCGATGCCGTCGGTGACGACCACCTCCTGGCAGGGCGCGTCGTCGACGACCGCCGGCGGGACCGGCGTGTCGAGGGCGGCGGCGAGCACCTCGCCGAGCCGCTCGTGGTCCACGCCGAGCACGCAGGCGAGCTTGTCGCGGGTGTTGAGCAGGTTGCCGACCAGCGGGACCCGGTAGCCGGGCACGTCGTCGAAGCGGACGGCCGGGCCGTGCGCCAGCTCCCACAGCACGGCCGCGGCCTCGTACTCCCAGCTGACCGGCTCGGCGACGACGACGGCCTTGCCGTGCCGCCGCAGCGTCTCGAACGCGCCCCGCAGGTCCTGCCCCAAGGTCACCCCCGCACCGGGTCGAGCGCGTCGCCGGCCGGCGGGAGCGCGGTGTCGCGCAACCCGCTCAGGTCGTAGCTGTCCAGCATCGTGTCGACGAGCCGGCGGCCCGCGCCGAAGTCGTAGGCGTCGTACATGCGCATCTTCACCACGAACGGAGCTCCCGCGTAGAACATCTCGTACTGGTGATGGCGGCTGGCGAACTCCGAGCCGACCATGTCCCACACCAGCTTGAGCAGTTTGACGCGCTCAGTGGCGGGACATCCCGGGGATTGCACGAACCGGTTCACGTCGGCGGCGATCGCCGGGTTGGCGAAGTCGTTGGCCGAGGACGGCAGCTGGATCAGCCCGCCGCCGCACAGGTCGCGGATCATCACCAGCAGCTTGGCGTACAGGTCGGGCTGCAGCGCCATGTTGGCGAAGCACTCGGCGCGGCCGGGCCACGCCACGCCGTGCTCGTCGACGGTCGCGTGCTGCTCCTGGGCGAGGATCAGCCCGGTGACGGTGGCGACCTGCGCGGCCATCTCACCCAGCGCGCCCTTGACCGGCGGCAGTTGACCGAGCCGTTCATCTCCGCGACCCGGTGCGCGAGACCGATCAGGAACTCCAGCTTGGTCCAGAACCGGATCTGGGCCTGGTTGTTGCCCAGCAGGTGCCCGGCGGTGGCGAACCACTGACGCTTGACGACGTCGAGGTTGCGGTAGGCGAACACGTGCTCCCACGGCACGAACACGTCGTCGTAGACGAGCAGCGAGTCGGTCTCGTCGAAGCGGGCGCTGACCGGGTAGTCGAACAGGCTGGAGGAGGCCGCGGCGTACGAGCGGCGGGCGTAGATCTTCACGCCGGGCGCGCCGACCGGGACCATCGCGGCGAGCGCGTATGCCTCGTCGCCGGGCTGCAGCGGCGCGATGTTGCTCAGGTAGACGTAGTCGGAGACGGCGGTGCCGGTGCCGAGCATCTGCGCGCCGCGCACCACGATGCCGCCGTCGCGCTCGGCCACCACGCCCGCGTAGAGGTGCGGGTCGGCCTGCTGATGCGCGGGCTTCGAGCGGTCGATCTGCGGCGGGAGGATGGTGTACGTCATGTACAGGTCCTCGTCGCGGGCCTTGGCGTGGAACGCCTCGACATTGCGGGCGAAGTGCTCGCCGCCGGCGGCGAAGACGTGCGAGTGACCGGCGAACCCCGCCAGGAACCCGGCGACGTGCTCCGGGCCGCGGCCCATCAGCCCGAAGGTCTGCTCCGCCATCGCCTTGAGCGCGATCCGGCGGCGGGTCAGGTCCGCCGCCGAGCGCGGGATGAGGTGGGCGAGGCTGACCGGCTCGCCGGTGGCCGGCGAGGCGAACGTGAGCTGGTCGCGGTCGGCCTTGTCGTCGACGGTGTCGTAGAGCGCGGCGACGGAGCGCACGGCGCCCTTGAACGCCGGGTGCCGGGTGATGTCACCGACGAGCTCGCCGTCGATGAAGACCTGGCGGCCGTCGCGCAGCCCCTCGAGGTACTGGTCGCCGCTACGGGTCATCGGACGCTCCCGTTGGTGGTGAGCGGTGCGGTGAATGGCATGCGCGTCGTCTCCTGTAGCGGGTGCAGTGCTTGGTATCCGCGCTGGTAGTGCACCAGCGGGCCAGGATCGGGAGCCGGACCCAGCCCGACGCCGCGCACCCGTCCCACGATGACGTGGTGGGTGCCGGCCGGGAAGTGCCGGTAGGTTTCGCAGTCCACGAAGGCCAGCGAGCCGGCCACCGCCGGCGCCGTCCACTGTGGAGCGTCGATGAGCCACTCCGGCGGGAGCACCTTCGACCCCCCGGGGCGGGAGCAGTGCTCCGCGATCGGCTCGGCCCACCGGCCTGGACCGCGGCTACTACCTCGAGCCGACCGTCTTCGACCAGGTCGACAACAGCATGCGGATCGCCCGGGACGAGATCTTCGGCCCGGTCGTCGCGGTCATCCCGTACAGCAGCGAGGCCGAGGCGATCGCCATCGCCAACGACTCCGACTACGGCCTCGCCGGCTGCGTCTTCAGCCAGGATGTCGAGCACGCCCTGCGGGTCGCCCGGCAGATCGAGACCGGTTCCATCGGCGTCAACATGTACGGCACCTCGCACGCCGCCCCGTTCGGCGGGGTGAAGGCCAGCGGCATGGGCCGCGAGCTCGGCCCGGAGGGACTGACCGCCTACCTCGCCTACAAGGCGATCCACGGCGCCCCCTCCTCGCCCCCGGCCGCCCTCGCATGATCGAACGGCTCCCAGTCGAACGGCTGAGGCTGGCCAGAGCATCGGCGGCTACCGTGATCGCATGCGGCAGCGGGTGGCGTACGTCGCGACCGGTGCCTGCCTCCTCGCCGCCGTGCTCGTCAGCGCCACGCTGACCGGCTGGAACGGCCTGTTCGACCTGCGGGTGTACCGCGGCGCCGTCAGCTTCTGGCTGGCCGGCGGGGATCTGTATGCGTACCTGCTGCCCGGCAGCCCGTACGGGTTCACCTACCCGCCGGCCGCCGCGATCCTCATGGCGCCGCTCGCCGTCGCGCCCTGGCCGGTCGCCGTCGGCGCGAGCTTCGTGGTGAGCGCCGCCGCGCTGACCGGGGTGCTGTCCTGGCTGGTCGGCCCCCTCACCGCCCGCACCGGCTGGCCGCCCGGCGCGGTGCTGCTCTGCGCGACCGCCGGCGCCGCGATGCTCGACCCCGTCCGGGCGGTGTTCTCGTTCGGCCAGGTGAACCTGGTGCTGCTCGGGCTCGTGGCCGCCGATCTCGGGCTGCTCGTCGCGCGGCGGCACCGCCTCGCCGGGATCGGCATCGGGCTGGCGGCCGCGGTGAAGCTCGTCCCGCTGGTGTTCGTCCTGTACCTGCTGGCGACCAGGCGATACCGGGCGGCCGCCACTGCCGCGGCCACGTTCGGTGCGGCCGGCGCCCTGACCGCCGCCGTCGCGCCGGACGCCTCCCGGCGCTACTGGCTCGGCGCCCTCTTCGAGCTCCGCCGCGTCGGCGAACCCGGCTTCGTGTTCAACCAGTCGCTGTACGGCGCACTGGTACGGCTACTGCCGGATGCGGCCGCCGTGCCGGCGTGGGTGGTGCTGTCGGCGGTCCTCGCCGCCGCCTGGTGCTGGGCGGTGCGCCGCACCGGCGACGTGCGGCTCGGGCTCGCGCTCACCGGGGCGCTCGGCTGCCTGTGCAGCCCGATCAGCTGGGGCCACCACCTGGTGTGGCTCATCCCCGCGCTGGTGGTGCTGGCCGAGGCGGGCGCGGTCGCCGTCGCGGGCGGGGCCTGGACGGTGCTGTGCAGCCGGCTCATCTGGACCACCGAGGGCGACCGGGCGATCGTGGCCGCGGTCGTCGGCAACGTCTACGTCCTGGCGAGCCTGGCACTGTTCGCAGCACTGCTGCGCACGGCAACCGAGACCGGCGACGCCCCGCACCCGCCGGCAGCCTCGGCTGCCGGCAGCACCCCGAACCCAGCGGCGTTCAAGTCCGGCGACGGCGCCCCAGACCCAGCAACGGCCAAGGCCAGCGGCGGCACCCCGGGTCCAACGGCGGCCTTGACGGCTGCGGCGCCCCAAGCCCAACGACATCCTTGACCAACAGCGACACCCCGAGTCCGACGACGGCGGCGCCCCGAGCCCGACCGCGGCCTTGAACGACGCCGGCACCCCGGCCCAGCGGCGCCCCATGACGGCAGCGCCCCGAGCCCGACGGCGCCCATGACGGCGGCGCCGCGAGCCCAACCGCGGCCTTGACCAACGGCGGCACCCCGGCCCGACGGCGGCCTTGACCGATGGCGGCACTCCCGCGCCCAGTGGCGACCAGCGCCCCGGGCCCCGGCGGCGGCCGCCGTGCGATCAGCGACCGACGGCGCCGCCCAGTTTGCCGCCGCTGACCTGCTCGATCGCGGCGGTCACCCGTCGTGCTGGCATCCCGGCGGCGTCCAGGTCCGCGAACACGAACGCGGTCCCGCTGAACAGGATGCGGCGGTGCGCGGAGGCCGGGCTGTGCAGCTCGCTGCGGTCGGCCGGCACGATCACGACCGAACGGTGCCGGTTGGCTCCGACCCGTTGCACGGTGACGGAGTGCACGTCCGCCCAGCGGTACGCATCCGTCTCGATCGCCATGCGCGCACCCGCGGCCGACGGCGGCGCCTGGCGGAGCTGTCCGAGCCACCGGTGGCGCCCGGCTTCGATCCGGCGGAGCTTGAGCACGCCGTGGGCCAGCCCGGCGAGCCCGGCCAGGAACGGCAGGATGAGCAGCCAGCCCTGGTCGCCGTCCTCGAACCAGTACTCGACGAAGCAGATGGACCCGATGGCCAGCGCGAGCGACGGCACGATCCAGCCGAACGCCTTGAGCCGCAGGTCCGGGCCGGGGTCCTGCTCGAGCAGCCGCAGGCCGGTGCCGTCGACGTGCAGCTGGCGGCGCCGCAGCAGCCCGCCCACCGCAGATGCCGCCGCCACGAGCATCAGGCACCCGGGCAGGCACAGGAACAGCAGTGCGCTGGCCGCCTCCTCCTCACCGTAGAACGAGGTGGTGTAGGAGTAGGAGCTGTAGTAGGTGCGCGCCTCGTCGGCGGCGAGCGTGATGCCCAGGAGATAGGCGGCGATACCGATCACGGTCAGCACCACGGCTTGCACCATGGTCCCGGCAGGCATCGTGATGAACTCGGCCGGGCGGCTGCTGCCCTGCGGCGGCACCGACGGCACCGACGGCACACCTGGGTAGCCCGTGCCGAGTCCCGGCTGCGGCGGGTAGGGTCCGGCCGGCCACTCCGCCGATGTCTGGAGCGCTCCGCTCACCGGCGAGTCCATCCCGACCGGCGCCGACACCGGCGCATTCGGCCCGCTGACCGGCGCGACCGCCGGCGACCCGGGCGGCGTGAACGGCGCGCTGACCGGCATGGCGAACGACCCGCTGACCGGCGCGGCGAACGGCCCGCTGACCGGCACCGAGACCGCGGGCGACACCGGCCCGGCAGCCGGTGAGGCGGGCGCGACCGGCGCTCCGTGCGGGAACCCCTGCGCGCCCGGTGCGGCAGCGGGCGAAGCGGGCGCCGCCGGCGCGGCAGCCGGGGTGACGGGCGCGGCGGGCTGGGCGAACGGTGGGGAGACCGGCCCGGCGGACGTGGCGAACGCCGGTGCCGGCAGGTGCGCCACCGACCGCAGCGCCCCCTCGGCCACCACCAGCTCCGGCTGGTCGAGCACCGTCGGTGCGATCCCCGTCGCCTGATGCAGCATGGTGGCGATCAGCGGCATCCGTGTCCCGCCGCCGACCAGGAACACCGCGCCGACCTGCTCCGGCGCGACCCGCGCCTCCCGCATGCACTGCGTGGTGATCCGGATGGTGTCGGCGAGCCGGGGCCGGGCCAGCTCCTCGAACTGCTCGCGGGTGACGAGGACGTCCTGGTCGACCAGCGGCACGAGCAGCGCCGCCGACGACTGGGTGGACAGCGCCTCCTTGACCTCCGACGCGTCCTGCCACAGCGTCCGGAACGCCCGGCTCTCCGCGGTCGTGCTCGGGTTGCGCAGCCGCTGCCACTCGTCCGGGGCGGTGCGGCCGGCGATGTCCCCGACGATCGACAGCACGATCTCGTCCAGGTCGAGGCCGCCGAAGTCGTCGAGGCCCCGGAACGACAGCGGCTCGAACGTCTCCGGACCGCGGCGCACCACCGACACGTCGAACGTGCCCGCGCCGAGGTCGTAGACCACCAGGCAGCCACCCTGGGGCAGCTCACGGCCGAGCACGGTCGCGAAGTAGGTCGCCGCGGCCGTCGGCTCCGGCAGCAGCGTCACCTCGGGCAGACCGGCGTGCCGGGCGGCGTCGAGCAGCACGGACTGGCGGGCGGGGCCCCACTCGACCGGGCAGGTGATGACGACCTTCGCCGGCGGCTCCGACAGGGCCCGCACGGCCTCCTGCCACACCCGGCCGAGAGTCGCGCCGACGAGCGTCACGATCGGCACCGACTGCTCGCCGAGCAGCAGCTCCAGATCGTCGACGCGCCGCTTCGGGTTCGGCTCATAGGCCTGCGGGACCAGCCGCGCCTTGCGCTGCGCCGCCCGGCCCGTCAGCAGCCGGCCGTCGTCGTCGACGCAGACGGCGGAGGGCAGCAGCGGGGAGCTGTCGAACAGCAACGGCCGCACCCGGCCGTCCGGCCAGGACAACATGGCCACGGTGTTGGAGGTGCCGTAGTCGATGGCCAGCCATGACTGTGCTTGCGGGTACGCCACGGGGCAGAGCTTAAGGGAGCCCTACGACGATTTCGGGACGGAAGATCACGACGTCCGGACGGTTTCGTCGGCCGAACGACCCATCGTTTTCAGTCAGTGCACTTCACGGCCGGGCGTACTTCCGGCGCGCGGAATCGGGTGCTCGTCGCGGCGTTCACCGCGCCGCGATGTCGAGCAGTTCCGCCGCCACGGCGGTCGGGGCGCGGCCGAGCCACAAGGCGTGCAGCGGGCGGGACAGGTGCAGGCCCGCCACCCGGAGCTCGACCAGGTCACCGGCGGCGACGGCGGGCGCGGCGGCGCGGGCGCTGATCACGCCGACGCCGCCGCCCGCGCGGACCGTGGCGAGGATCGTCGTGGTCGAGCCGAGGCTGATGGCGTGCGGCAGTACAGGCGGGAAGCCGAGCGCCTGTTCGAGTGCGTTCAGGAAGGTGTCGCGGGTGCCGGAGCCCGGTTCCCGCAGCAGGAGCGGCTGGTCGGCGAGGTCGCTGGGCCGCAGCTCGCGCCAGGCGTGCGCGGCGAGCGGGTAGCCGGCGGCGACGACCAGGGCGAGCCGGTCCTCACCGACGGCGCGGGAGCCGAGGTCCGCGGGGATGTCGGGCGACTCGACGAAGCCGAGGTCGGCCACGCCGCGGCGGACGGCCTCGACGACGCCCTGGCTGTTCGCCACGTCGGCGGCGATGTCGAGGCCGGGATGGGTGCGGCGCAGGCTTAACAGCCAGCCCGGCAGCAGGTGCTCGGCCACGGTGAGGCTCGCCGACAGGCGCAGCCGCGCCTGCCGGTCGGCGCGCAGGGTCAGCACGCCGTCGGCGAGGGCGTGCGCGGCGTCGATGACGCCGTGCGACCAGGCGACGACCGCCTCGCCGGCGGGGGTGAGCAGGCTTCCCCGCCGGGAGCGCACCAGCAGGGACACGCCGAGGCGGCGCTCCAGCTTCGCCAGCCGCGCGCTCGCGCTGGGCTGGGTGATCCCGTGCGCCTGCGCCGCACGCCCGACGCTGCCGGTCTCGGCGACGGAGACCAGGAGGTCGAGCGCCGGCAGATCGTTCATCCAGGGCGGCAGCGGCATCGTGCGCAGTCTGTCACAGCCGCCCCCAGGCCGGTCCGTCATCCGGTGAGACCGGTCCGTCATCCGGTGAGCAGGTGCTGCAGCCCGAGGCTGGTCGCGCTGACCGCGACCCAGAGGATGAGGCCGAGCAGCAGCGGCCGGACACCGGCCCGGCGCATGGCCGCCACGTCGGCGGACAGGCCCACCCCGGCGAGGGCGATCGCGATGCACAGCAGCGCCAGCCGGTGCAGCGCCTCCTGCCCTCCGGCCGGGATCAGGCCACCGGTGTTCAGCGCGGCCACACCGAGGAACGCGATCAGGAACCACGGGACGAGGGAGGCCGCCAGACGCGCCTTCGACGTCCGCACGGGCTCCTCACGGCGGCGGGTCCAGGCGGTCACGGCGAGCACCACCGGAATGATCATCAGCGTCCGGGCCAGTTTGACGACGACCGCGTACCGGTCGGCGTCGCCACCGAAGGCGCCCGCGGCGGCCACCACCGAGCTGGTGTCGTTGACCGCCGTGCCCGCGAACAGCCCGAACGCGTGCGGGCTCAGGCCGAGCGCGTGGCCGAGCGGCGGGAAGACCAGCACGGCGGCGACGTTGAACACGAAGATCGTCGAGATGGCGTACGCCACGTCGCCGCCCTTCGCCCGCAGCGCGGGGGTGGTCGCCGCGATGGCGGAGGCGCCGCAGATGCCCGTGCCGACACCGATCAGCGTGCGCAGGTCGCCGGACACCCCGAGCCGGCGGCCGGCCAGCCAGGCCAGCAGCAGGCACACCGCCAGGGTGCCGAGCATGACCGGCAGCGACCCCGCGCCGACGTGCAGCACCTCGCCGAGCGACAGCTGGGCACCCAGCAGCACGACGGACATCTGCAGGACCGGCCCCTTGGCCAGGTCCAGCCCCGGTCGCAGCACCTCGGACCGGCGCCGGGCCAGCGGGCTCAGCAGTACGCCGGCGACGACGGCGAAGACCGGCGCGCCCAGCACGGGCACCCGCGCGCCGAGCGCGGCCGCGGCCGCACCGAGCACGACGGCCGCACCGAGCCCGGCGGCGTGCACCGGCACGCGACGCCCACGAGCCTCAGCAAGAACGATCACCAACTCAGGCTCCGGCCCGGCGGAACGCTCCGGTAGCGGCCGATCCGGAACCACGGTCATAGACATCGCCTATGACCTCGCCGGTACACCGGCCGCGTCGAGGTTGCCGGTAGCAGGCACGGTTATCGATACTTGGGTTTCCGCCGCCTTGTCATTGGAGCACCCCATGCCGAGCTGCCGGCCCCTGGCTGCCGTCCTGTCCGCCGTTGTGCTCGCGACGCTGACCACCACCGTGGCGACCGTCGCGACACCGTCCCAGGCCGCCACCGCCGGGCCGAAGACCGTCATCGCCAACCTGTTCGAGTGGAACTGGACCTCGGTCGCGTCCGAGTGCAGTTCGTTCCTCGGGCCGCGCGGCTACGGCTACGTCCAGGTCTCCCCGCCGCAGGAGCACGTGCGGGGCCAGGAGTGGTGGGTCGCGTACCAGCCGGTCAGCTACCGCATCGAGTCACGCAAGGGCACCCGGGCGCAGTTCCAGTCGATGGTCAGCGCCTGCCACGCCGCCGGGGTCAAGGTCATCGTCGACGCGGTCGTGAACCACATGGCCAACACCGACAAGAGCGGCCCGGGCTGGGCCGGATCCGCCTGGACGCACTACGACTACCCCGGCACGTACCAGTCCCAGGACTTCCATCACTGCGGGCGCAACGGCAACGACGACATCGTCAACTACAACGACCGCTACGAGGTGCAGAACTGCGAGCTGGCGAACCTGGCCGACCTCGACACCGGCGCCACCTATGTGCGCGACCGGCTCGCCGGCTACCTCAACGACCTGCTGTCGCTGGGCGTCGACGGCTTCCGGATGGACGCCAGCAAGCACATGCCCGCCGCCGACATCGCCGCGCTGAAGGCCCGGCTGTCCCGGTCCGTGTACATGGTGCAGGAGGTCATCTACGGCGCGGGCGAGCCGATCACCCCGCAGGAGTACACCGGCAACGGCGACGTGCACGAGTTCCGGTACGGCAAGGACCTCGCCCGCGTGTTCCGCAACGAGCGGCTCGCGTACCTCTCCAACTTCGGCGAAGGCTGGGGGTACATCCCGAGCAACGTCGCCAACGTGTTCGTCGACAACCACGACACCCAGCGCGACGTCCCCGGCACCCTGACCTACCGCGACAACGGCATCTACGCCCTGGCCAACGCGTTCATGCTGGCGTGGCCGTACGGCTCCCCCACGGTGATGTCCAGCTACGAGTTCACCGACCGCAACCAGGGCCCGCCGTCGGACGCGTCCGGGCGCACCAACAACAGCACCTGCTTCACCGGCGGCTGGCGCTGCGAACACCGCTGGCAGGCCATCGCCAACATGGTCGCCTTCCGCAACGCCGTCACCGGCACCGGCGTCGTCAACTGGTACGACAACGGCTTCCAGCACATCGCGTTCGGCCGCGGCAGCGCCGGCTACATCACCATCAACGACGAGGACTTCGCGGTCACCGGCCGCTCGTACCACACGAACATGCCCGCCGGCCGCTACTGCGACGTCATCCACGGCGAGAAGAGCGGCACCACCTGCACCGGCCCGGTCATCACCGTCGACGCGACCGGCTGGTTCCGCACGGACGTCGCCGCCCACGACGCTGTAGCCATCCACACCGGCGCCCGCATCTCCTGACCTCCCGTCCGCCGTCAGCAGGCGAACGACCGAACGGAATTGCGGCAACCTCCCGCGCCGGGATCTTGACCGCGTTCGATCCCGCACGCTGCCCGGCCAGAAGGACGAGATCGAGGTCGTCCCCACGCTCCGTAGCAACGGCGCGATCCTACGCAAGGTCACCACCACCGCATTGCTGCGCCCTCCGCATGTCTTGCTGTTCCTCCAGATCTGGAGCATGTACGCCACTGGGATGAGTCAGGCGGCGAGGGTCGCCGGCGAGCGACTCGTCACCGACCTGGTTCGCGAGTTCGGCCCCAGGGATGTCGTCACACTGGAGGCCCGTGGCCAGCTGGCCCGTCTGCGACTCATGACCCAGGACATCTCCGGCTCGCTCAGGGAGATGAAGAGCCTGGACCGGATCACTCGGACACGGTCGCCACGCGACATGTTCTCACCGAGTTGAACGATCCGAACCACGCAACGGGCGAAGGACTGTGACGAACCAGCCGGCCCGACGGCCTATCGACGCGGACAGATGGTCCTAGGGTCGTGGCATGAGTGCCGAGCAGGACATGCGGGCATGGCTGGACCTGAGCATCGTCAACGAACTGGACGTCGTCGAGCAGGACCCGGCCGTGGCGCAGCAGCGCGGCGCCGACTTCCGCTCGCTGTTCACCTCGTGGGCCCACGCCGCGTCCGCGCAGGTCATGGCCGAAGCCAGGCAGGTTCTGGGCTTCTGAGGCGTGTCGCGCAATCGCAAGGTGCCGGTGGGTTGCAGGCCGGCGCAGCGACTCGCCGGCGGGCGACTGGCCGGCTCGGAGCAGTACCGCAGGATCGTCGGCTCGGGCAGCTTGCGTGGGCCGGATCGTGAAGCGACGACCAGTATCGCCGCGACGACGACCACCATGACGACCGCCACGAGGACAGCACCGGCGATGAGCCACCGCACCGCCGGTCGGCGCGTGTCGATACGCACGCGTCTATTTTATCCGCGGGAGCGGCCTGGAGATCCGCGCCAGCGACCCGGCCGCGCAAAGCGCTACAGGGGAATTCCCTGTCGCCGGTAAACCGGATGCCCGCCCGCCGTTGACCTAACTGGTAGGGAGGTGTCCATGCCGAGAGAACCTGTGCCACCGCCAGGGTTCGACGACTACTTCGCCGCAGTCCGGCCCGGCCGGCACGGAAAGTCCACGGCCGTCGGCGCCCGGCACCACGGCCGTCCCCGCAGTGGGGATTCAGGGGCCGGTAGCGGGCGAGGGCAAGCATCTGTACGTGCAGTGGGCGCCGTTCGGGTGCGAGAACATGTCGAAGTACGGCTGCCCCGGCCGGCTGCTCGGGTCCGACGACGACGGCGCCACCTGGACCGCGCGGTACAGCGGCATCGTCGACGACATCACCGCGCCCGCGCCCGGCGTGGTTCTGGCCCACTTCGACGGCGAGTCCGTCGACGTCAAGCACGTCAGCGCCGACGGGGGGCGGACGTGGAAGCTGGTGCGGCCGGTGGACGGCACGGTGGGCACGGTGCCGGCCGGCGGCTGGGCGATCTGCACGGACGAGCGCAGGGAGCAGGACTCCACCGGCCCGTACAGGTGCGGACTGCGGGGCGTCGACCCGCGGACCGGCGAGGCCCGGATGCTGGCGAACCAGCCCGGCATGCAGCCCGACTCGGTGCTGTCCACGCCGGTCGGCGCCGGGCTGTGGGTCGGCGGGACGGCGCCGGACGGCCGTCTCGGTCTCGCGGTCAGCCACGACGGCGGGCAGACCTGGCGCACGCGCCTGTTCGACGAGACCGACCCGGCCGACTCGGGCATCGTCTCCGTCGCCACCGTCGACGGCACCAGCGCCTACGCCGTCGTCACGACCGGCCAGCCGCGCCGGGTGCTGATGTACCGCACCACCGACGGCGGCCAGACCTGGACGACCGCCGATCCGGAGCGCACGGTGCCGTACAAGGACCACGGCCAGGACACGTACCTCGCCGCCGACGGCACCCACGTGATCCGCACGGTGCACGACAAGCCTGCCGAGTGGTACGCCGGCAAGGGCGGCACCTACCGGGCGCCCGCGCCGGTGACCGGCCTCGCCGACCACGACGGGTTCTGGCCGGTCCTGACCACGGCCCCGGGACGCTACCTGACCAACGACCTGACGGCGCTGTACACGTCGCCGGACGGGCTGCGCTGGACCCGGCTTCCGGTGGCGGTGCCGCCCGGCTGAGGGCCCCACTCCCGCCCGGCCGGGCCCTGCGATCCGGCCGGGTTCACGTCCGCGGGCGGCCGACGGCCGTCAGCGTGGCCCCGGTCAGGACCGAGGCGACGCCGAGCAGCAGCATCCAGGTCAGGGCGAGGCCGGTCACCGGCAGGCCGGCGCCCGCCGCCTGGACCGTCACCGTGAACGCCAGCGTGTGTGTCACGCCCGACCGGTCCACGCCCAGCGCCACCACCGTGTGCTCGCCGCTCGCCAGGCTCGCCGGCACCGTCACCGGCTGGTGCACGTCGCCTTGCGCGTCGGCCACCGCGGTGGCCAGCAGCGCCGGCGCCGAATAGATCGCGATGGTGACCGTCGAGTGCGGGGCGAAGCCGTGACCGACGACGGTGACCTGCTGGCCCGGGGTGGCGGTGTGGATGTCGCCCTGGTCGGTGGTGAGGGTCGCGTCGGGGGTCGGGGTGCCGGCCGGCACGGGTGGCGACGTCGCGGTCGCCGCGTTGGTGACCGCCGGCGCCGAGTCGCGGCCGAAGGTGCCCTCCGCGACGATCTTCACGGTGTACGAGGTGCCCGCGACCGCGCCCAGCACACAACTGGTGTCGGTGGCCTTGGCGTGGCACGTGGCGGGTCCCGGGTCCGCGGTCAGCAGGTAGCCGCCGATGCCTGAGCCGGCCGCGGGCGGGGTCCACTGCACGGTGATCGAGGCGACGCCGCCGGTCGCGGTCGCCGTCGGGGCGTCCGGTGCGGCGCTCGGCGTCGCGGTGACCGGCTGGCTCGGGTCCGAGTCCACGGCTCCCGACGCGTACACCTTGATCGTGTAAGCGGTGGCGTTGGTCAGGCCGTGGATGACACAGGTGAGGGCCGGGGCGGTGGCCTGGCAGTCCGACGCCGCGGTGCTGGAGCCGGCCGGGTACGCGGCCGCGTGGTAGGTGTCCGCGGTCGCGGGCAGGCCGGCGGTCCACGTGACGGTGACCTGCCCGTCGCCCGCTTCCGCGCTCGTGATGGTGGGGATGCCCGGCGCGGCGACCACGGTGAACGGGGCCGACCCGTCGGACGGGCTGCCGGTGCCGGCGGCGTTCACCGCGGTCACCCGGGCCCGGTAGCCGGCGCCTGCGTCGAGGCCGCTGACGTCGCACGGGCTCGCGGTGGGGCCGGCACAGTCGCCGCTGGTGACGGCGGTGTACGCGCCGCCGTCCTTCGAGAGCTCGACGGTGAAGCGCGCCGCGGGTGTGGCACTGCTGGTCGGGTAGGTCCACGCGACGCGCAGCCTGCGGTCGCCGGCGACGGTCAGCACCGGCGTGCCGGGCGCCAGCGGGCCGGCGACGGCGGTGACCTCGACCGACGGGACGGACTGGTTGCCTTCCATGGCCGACGCCACGGCGGAGATCTTGAACCGGTACGCCTGGCCGGGGGTCAGTCCGGTGACGGTGCACGGGCTGCTCGCCGGCGTGCCGGCACACGTGCCCGAGCCGGCCGCGGTGTACGGGCCGCCGCTGGACACGTACACCTTGAACCCGGTGACGCTGCCGGACGGGCCGGTCCAGGCCACGGTGACGGTGCCCGACCCGGTGACCGTGACAGCGCCCGGCGTCGGCGCCGACGGTGCGGCCACGGCGGTGACGGCGGTCGACGGGTCCGACGCGGGTCCGCTGCCGGCGGCGTTGACCGCCACGATCTTGAACTGGTAGCTGCCTCCGCCGGTGAGGCCCGTGACGGTGCAGCCGCTGGTGATGGTGCCGGCCGTGCAGGTGCCGGCGGTGGCCGCGGTGTACGTGCCGCCGCCGAGCGACACCAGCACCTGGAAGTTGGTCGTGGGTCCGCCGGTGGTGGCCGGGTCGGCCCAGGTGACGGTGAGGGTGCCGTCGCCGGCCACGGCGGCCGCGGCGCCGGTGGGGGCGGCCGGCGGGCCGATGGCGGTGACGCTGACCGGGCTCGACGGTGAACCTTCGGCGCCGCTCAGCACGCTGGCGACGGTGAAGTAGTAGACCGTGCCCGGGGTGAGGCCGCCGACCGTGCAGGAGGTGCCGGTGACGCCGGAGCAGTCGCCGGTGGTCACGGCGGTGTACGACCCGCCGCTGCTGAGGCTCTGGTAGACGACGTAGGAGTCGGCGCCGCCGCTGGGCGCGTCCCAGTCGAGCGCGACGTTGCCGGTGCCCGCGGCGACCTGGGCGCTCACGTTGTCGGGCTCGGGCGGGCCGAGGGTGGTGAAGGAGATCGAGCCCGCACCGTAGTTGTCGTCGCTGGCGAAGGTGGACGGCGAGTCCTCCCGAGCCGGGTCGACGTAGCTGCTCCCGCCGCCGCCCGGGCCGCCTTCGGCCGACGGGTTGGCGGTGGCGCCGCCTCCCCCGCCGCCGTAGTAGCCGCCGCCACCGCCACTGCCGCTCTTCGAGCCGCTCGGGCCGCCGTTGCCGCCGTAGCCGAGGCTGCCCGAGCCACCTGGGGACGCGGCACCGAACGCAGCGCCGCCCGCGCCACCGGCGCTCTGCGTGCCGCCGCCGCCCGGGAAGGCGAAGCCGCTACCCGCCGTGTTCGACGCGTAGGCCGGCGACGGGGGCTTGCCGCCGCCACCACCGGGATAGACCGTCCCGCCGCCGCCACCGCCGGCGATCACGGTGCGGTCGCTCAACCCGCAGGAGTCCGTGGCGGCGCAGGTGCCCTGGCGGATGTCGGAGGCGTCGCCGCCGTCGCCGCCGCCCGGCGCGGACAGGCCGCCGCCGTTGAAGCCGGCGGTGCCGCCGACCATGACCTGGATCTTGTTGCCCAGCCCGGCGGGGGTCGTGATGACGGCGGTGACGGTGCCGCCGCCACCACCCACGCCGCCGCCACCCTGGGCACCCTTGACCACGACCTGCAGCTTCGTGGTGCCGGCCGGGATGGTGTACGTCTGGACCGCGCCCGTGTAGGTGAACGTCGTGGTGGCGGCAAAGGCCGGCGTCGCCGAGACGGCAACGAGACCGCCCGTTCCGAGCGCGGCGGCCAGGACCGCCGCGGCCTGTCGGACGAATTTCATGCACCACTCCAGACACTTCAGGTAATCGCACAGTAACGCTATGCATCTACCTGAGGGGCCCTTCGGCACAATCCGGGCGGCGCTGGGCCTGCCGGCGGCACTCACGGCAGCGCTGACGCCCGGGGAGTCCAGATCGGCGGGGTGTCGCGCGCCTGCAGCAGCCGCTCGACCGCGGACCTGAGCTCGGCCGCGTGGATCGGTTTCACCAGGTAGCCGTCGGCTCCGAGCCGCAGGGCGCGGACCACGTGCTCCACCTGTGCTTGGGTGCTCGTCAGCAGAATGGGTGCATCGGTCATGCACCGCAACCGGTGCAGCGTGTACCAGCCGTCGCGTGCGAACAGACTGATGTCCAGCACCACGAGGTCCGGTCGCTCGACGGCCGCGGCTTCGAGCGCCGCTCGACGGTCCTCGAAACCGGTCGCCTCGAACCCGGTTTCGGCGAGAATCTCCCGGAAGTCCAGGCAGATCAGCGGCTCCGGCTCCACCACGAACACCCGGCTGCCGGTGTGATCGCCGGCCGCCGGCCGCCGCCTTGCCCATTCGGTGAGGATGTCCCCGGCGACAGCCAGCGCAGCGGGGTCGACCCGGGCGATCGTCTCCAGCAGCGACGCCCAGCGCCGGATCAGCAGAGCTTCGGCGAGCGCGCGGCTGGCATGGCGGGAACCGTCACCGGCCGCGGCCGCGCGTTCGGCCAGCGCCACGAACGCCCTGCCACGCTCCTCCTGGTCCTCGATCGTCCGGGCCAGCGCCTCGGCCTGGCCCACGTCCATGCTGTCCGCCGTCACCGCGACAAGCTCGGCGAGCAGCCGGTCGCGTTGCCACGGCCGCTCGACCCCGTGAGCGATCGTGAGCGCCCGGCGGACGGCCGCTCGAGCGTCGGCCTGCCCGTCCGCCGCGGCCCGCGCCCGCGCGATGCCGGACCAGGCCCGCACCCGATCGTCCGGGTCGGGGATGCGGTCGATGATGCCCTCGGCCGACCCGATGCCGCCGACCGTGGCCATCACCACGGCCAGTTCGACGTGCGGCGGGCTGATCGCGGGCACCGGGGCGTCGTCCACGTCGAGCACCGCGGCGGCGACCGCCGTCGCCGCCTCGTCCATCAGGCCCAGGCTCACCGCGTGTTCGGCGAGGTCGATCCGGGTCCTGGCCCGCACCTCGCGATCCGTCAGACCCGCCACGAGTCGCCGCGCCTCGCCGATGCTCCCGGTCCGGATGAGCGCGTCGACCGCCGAACCTACGGTGGTGTGCTTCGGGTAGTACCCTCGCAGCTGCTCGGTCGCGGCGAAGGCGGCGGGGGCGAGGAGCAGGCAGCCGGCCGGATCGGCGTGCTTCAGCGCTTCGCCGAGCACCTCGGCGCGGTCTTCCGGCTCGTCGATGGCGCCTGCCAGCATGAGGGCTTCGTCGTGCTCGCCCGCCTGGGCCAGGGCCAGCACCATCTGGCGCAGCACAACCCCGTCCGGCTCCGCAGCGTGGCGGCGCGCCTCGGCGACGGCCGCACGCGCCAGCGTCTCCGCCAGTTCCAGGTCCCCGCCGTCCTTCGCGGCCCGGCTGAAATCGGTCAGGAGCCCGAGCCGGTCCCACGGCTGCTCGCGGGAGGCGTCGAGCAGCGCCTCCGCGTAGTGGCGCCGTCCCATCCGGGTGCCGGCGACCGCGAGGTCCCGGCCGAGCCGGCCGTTGCCCGGGGCGAGCGCCACGGCCTCGTCCGCGGCCGCGACGAACGTCTCGAAGCAGGCTCCGTCGCCGCGTCCGGATGCCGCAACGACGATCTGGACCAGCACGGACGCCCGATCGGCCGGCGACTCCATCGCATCCGTCAAGGCCAGGACACGAGCGCCGGCGGCGCCGGGCGCGAGCAGGGCGGCCATCGTGCCGAGCGACGACCGCCACGCGCCGGCGCCGGACCGGCGGGCGGCCGCTTCGGCCGACTCCAGCAGCCGCACGGCGCGCGCCTCGCGGTCGGGTCCGGCCGAGGCCCCGGCCACCGCGACCAACGCCTCGGCCTGCCGGTAGGTGTCCGTGATCGCGAGTGCGACGTCCTCGGCGACGTCGGCCGCGACCACGCCGAGCTCCGGCCGCCGCGCCCGGAACGCCGCCGCCGCGACGGCCGCCGCCGCCTCGGCCCGCCGCCGCGGCTCGGCCACGTCACGAGCCGCGCTCATGGCGGCCTCGAACACCGTCTCGGACAGGGTGGACTCGCCGAGCACCGCAAGCACGCGGGCGCGATGGAACGGATCGAGGGTGCGCTCGGCCGCGGATCGGATCTCTTCCACCGAGACGCCTTCGTGCGCCCCTCCGGTCCCGCCCGCCAACCCCGCCAGGACCCGCAGGCGCAGCTCCGGCAGCGCCAACGCGTCGGCGAGGGCCCGGGCGCGGGACGCATCGCCACGGGCCAGCGCCGCCTCGGCGACCGTGGCCAGCGCCCGGGAGCGCGGCACCTCGAGCACGACCTCCCAGGCGAGGGCCTCGGCCCGGTCGAGGTCGCCGATCGATGCCGCCGGCTCGACCAGCGCCGCCAGCATCCGGGTCTGTACCGCTCGTTCGGTGACGTCCCGCGCCGAGCGCTCCGCCGCCGCGAGGCCCTCGACGGCCGCGGTGGCCGCGGCCAGCGCGGGAAGGATCCGCAGCTGCCACTGGTGCCCGGTCGACCGGGCCACTGACTCCGCCGCACCGCACAGCAGTCGCGCCTGGCCCAGGTCACCGGTCGCGGCCACCACGACGGCGAGCCTCGCCAGCGCCACCGCCCGGCGGGCCGGGTCGGAGATTCCGTACGCCAGCGCGCTCGCCCGGAACACCTGCCCGAGGCGGGCCCACGCGGCGGGCAGTTCGACCGGGATGCTGGCGTTGCGTTCGTGCAGCGCCTCCCGGTGCATGGCCAGATGCAGGGCGGTGCCGACGTCGGGCCGGTCCTGCGCCGCCAGGAGCTCCTGGGCGGCGATCACCTCGCTCATGGCGCCGCTGTCCCCGCCGATCATCTGCAGCATGCGGTCGTGCCGGACCGGGTCGCCGGCCAGCCGCACGAGGCGTTCGACGTCGCCGACGTCCCGCAGCATCCGGGGATAGGCACGCAGGAGATAGCCGGGTGTCGCCGCCGGCCAGCGCCGCCGCCGGTAGTCGTCGGCCCAGGCGTGGATCTGGTCCCGGAACCGGTCGAGCGTCTGGGGGCCCAGACGGTGCGCGGCGTCGTCCCGCAGCGTCTCGTGCGTGAACAGGAAGACCTGCTGCCGCCCGGCCGCATCGGGGTCGGGCCGGTTCGCGAGGGTCCGGCCGACGACGCCGTGCAGCAGGCCCTCCAGCTCGAACCGGGGGCGCCCGGTCAGCGTCTCCAGGTCGTCCCGGGTCAGTCCGCCGCCGGCCGCCGTCACGAGGCCGAGCACGTCGCGGCCGAGCGCACCGGACCCGCCCGGCCCGCCCGCCAGGACGCCGTCGAGCTCACGCCGGGCCAGCTCGGCGACCTGCCGCGCATACGGCGACGCGGCGAGGGCCCGCACCCGGGCCGCCCGGAGCGGATGATCTTCGTCGACGTCTCCCGGCAACGGCGGATCCGGCCGCCCGGCGACGATCACCCGCAGGCTCTCGTCCGGGCGTTTCGGCAGCAACGACGCGATGCTCGCCAGCCCCGAACCCGGCCGGACCCCGCAGTCCTCGTCCAGCCCGTCGACCACCAGGACGAGCCGCTGGCCGGCGCGCCGGGCCCGGGCGGCAGCGGCTGACAGCAGCTGCCGGCGGAGCCTGTCCCGTCCGGCCGCCGACGCGATCTCCGGCAGCCGCTCGCCGACGATGGCGGCCAGCTGCTCGCACAGGCCATCGGTGAAGGCGACGCTGTCGGACTGCCCGGCCAGCCGGGCCGTGACGAAGAACGACACCACCCAGGCTCCGGGCGGCGGGTGCAGCACGAACCACGACATCAACGCCGACTTGCCGGCCCGGGCCTCGGCCTGCCACCAGCCGTACCCCTCGTCACCGGCGCAGAAGGACGCCAGCTCGGCCAGCTCCGGCTCCCGCCCGACCAGCCGGCCGGGTGCGATGTCACGGACCTGGTCCACATAGCCGGAGCGGGACCACCACGACGGCTCCTGATCGGGCCGGAGCTCGGCCTCCCGCGCGCCGCACGCATCGCGGTGCAGCCGCAGGCCGCGGGTGACCTCGCCGTCCAACCCGCCGAGCGCGATGATCAGCCGCCGGGCCTGGTCGGTGTCCGCCGGCCACGCCAGGCCACGGAGCAGCTGGCCGGCCCGGGTCGGCGCGGCCAGCCCCATGTCCCGCGCGATGGTCCGCTGGCTGCGAAGACCGTTCGCCCGGTGTACGCCGTCGAGGAACTCGAGCCAGGCGCGGAACGGACCACTCACCGGCCACGCGGACCTGTCGATCGGGTGACCGCGACCCATGCGACCTCCTGCCGGCCGGGCTGTCCTCTCGCCGTCTCGTCATTGTCCTGCAGCCACGCACGAAGCCGGCGCCTCGACCCGCGCCCGGGCGCAGATCCGGCATGCGGGACAGCACCGCACACCCCGGCGCGGCCCGCCCGCCGGACTCTGGTCCACGCCACCGCAACGGTGGCCGGCCCTCGATGAATGGACGTCCGATGCCTGTACTGCTCGAACTCACCCAACTCGTCACCGGTGTGATCGGACTGATCACCGCGATCGGGACGCTGGTCCAGGTGCTCGCCATGCGCAGGCCACGCAAGGCCCGGGCCCGGCGGGACCGGCGTCGATGACCCGGGCCACCCGGCGCGGCGGCACCGGCACGGCTGGCACGATGTGCTCGTGACCGGCCGGGAGCTGCGGGAAGCGGGGTACCTCCTGCTCGGCGCCGTCTTCGGGGTGTTCTGGGCGGCGCTGGTCGGTTCGCTGTACCTGTCGGGCATCGTCACCCGGTTCGCGCCGGTGACCGTGGTGCTGCTGCTCGCCGCGCATCTGCTGCTGCGGCCGATCGGGCGGTTCGAGCGGCTCCTGGCCCGGGTCCTGCTGGGGCAGGACGTGGCGGCGCCGGCGCCGATCGGGTTCCGGCGCGCCGTGTATCCGCGGCACCCGCGGTGGCGCCGGCTGGTCGACCCGTGGCGGTGGACGGCCGCGGCGGTCCGCGACCCGCACAGCTGGCGGGTGCTGGCCTGGACGCTGGTCCGTGCCGTCAGCGGGCCGCTCGGCGCCGCCGTCGTGCTGCTGTACGCCGCCTCGCCGCTGCTCGTGCTCTGGCCGCTGGTCGCGCTGGCCGACCGGATGAGCGACCGGATCGAGGTCGGCGCCGCCGGGACGGCCTGGTCGCGACGTCCTCGGCCACATGGACTCGGCCGTGCTGACCGACCTGCTCGACGGCGAGGTCGACGGCATGCGCATCAGCCCGGGGTTCCTCCTCGGCGCCGGCTTCCTCATGCAGCTGCCGATCTGGATGGTGCTGCTGTCACGGGTACTGCCGCAACGGGCCGCCCGCTGGGCCAACATCGCCGCGGGCGCCGTGATGACCCTCGTCCAGGCGGTCTCCCTCACCGTCGGCACACCGGCGACGTACTACGTCCTGTACAGCGTCGTGGAGATCGGCTGCACCGCGTTCATCGTCTGGTACGCCTGGACGTGGCGCACGGCTTGAGCGTGCGGGTTGACCCGGCACGCCATCATGATCGGCGTGACGGGCCCGGACCTCTCCCCTGACCGCTACCTGACGCTGTTCGGCGGCCTGGACGCCGGCCTGCCGGCGCTCGCCGCCGACCCGCAGCTGGCCGGCGTCGACGACCTCGCCCCGCTGCGGACCCTCGCCGCCGGCCTCGCCGCCGCCGGCCGCCACCGCGACCTGCGCCGCCTGCTGCTCACCGGCACGCTCGGCAACGTCTGGTTCGAGGCGCACGAGACCCACGACCACGTGGAAGGTTTCCTCGCCGACGTCGGCCTCGCCCGCCGGCACGCCGCCGCGGAGACCGACGCCGCCCTCGCCGACGGCGGCCCGGCACCGTCTCTCGTCGACGAGGTGTGGCTGGGCCTGGTCGCGGCGAGCGTCCACAGCCGCCGCGACCGCGCCTCCGCGGAGGTCGCGGCCCGGCTGCGCGCGGCCGGGATCGGCACCGTCGACCGGCTGGCGCGCCACGAGACACCCCACCGGGTGGACTACTGGCTCAGGCGGGCGAGTGCCGAAGACGAGCTCTACCGGGTGCAGATCGTCGCGCACATACTGCCGGACGTCCCGTCCGGCGACCGCCCGGCCCTGATCGCCGACACCCTTGAGTACACGCTCGCGTTCCGGCCCCCCGTGCCTGACCCCGACCCGCTGGCGGACGACGGGAACCACTGGCGCAGCACCGCGATCGACTACCTGGCCCCGCACCTGGATCCGGGGCAGGCCTCGGCCGCGCTGAACGCCCTCGCCACCATCGAGAACCCCGGCCTCCACGAGGTCTTCGCGTGGTCCGCGCTCGTGCCGGTACTGCCGCCCGACCGGCGCGCAGAGGCCATCGCCCGAGCGCTGTCGGCGGCCGCCACGATCTTCAACGCCGGATATCGCGGCCTGGCCCTCGCGACCATCGCCCCGCACCTGGACGCCGCGCAACTGCAGCGGGCCGTCGAGGCGGCCGCCGACTTCGACTGGCTCCACCAGCCGGACGCGCTGACGCCGCTCGTGCCGCACCTGCCCGCCGAGCATCTCGCCGGGGTGCTCGCGTTCGCCCTCGGTCACCCTTTCGAGGCCCCCCGGGCCGCGCTGCTCGCCGCCCTCGCCCCGCGGCTGCCGGACCGGCTGCTGCCGCACGCGCTCGCCGCCGCCAAGGCCATGACTGACCCGGGGCTGCGCGCCAAGGCCCTGACCGCGCTCGTGCCGCACCTGCCGGACACGGTCCGCGCCGCCGCCGTCCGGCACGCTCTGGACGCCGCCGCCACCGGCCCGGGGTCGGCGCGCACCCCCACCCTGACCGGCCTCGCCGCCCACCTGCCGGACCGGCTCACCGACCGCGCCCTCGACATCGCCACTGCCATCGCCGACGAACAGGAGCGCGCGGCGGCCTTCGCCGGGCTCGCCCCGCACCTGCCGACCCGCCACATCGACGCCGCGCTGGCCGCGGCGACCGCGATCCACGACGAGGTGCACCGCGCCCACGCGCTGGAGGCCCTGGTCGCCCACCTGCCGGCCGACCGCGCCGACCAGGGCCTCGCCACCGTGCCGACCCTGCACAGCCCGACGCTGCGCGCCCGGGTCTGGACCGCGCTCGCGCCGCACCTCCCGGCCGGCGTGCGCGCGGAGATCCTCCGCCGCGCGGTGGCCGCCGTCACGGCCGTCGGCGACCACGACTGGCGGGCCCGCGCCCAGGCCGCCCTCGCCCCGACCGCTCTCAACCGGACAACCGGCGCCCCAGACCGAGACCCCGCCACCACCGGCCCGGAGCACGGCGCCCCCGACCGGGACGCCGGCACCCACAGCCCACAGCACGACGTCCCCAGTCGCGAGCCCGGCGCCCGCAGCCCAGAGCACGGCGCCCCTGACCGGGGCCCCGACGTGCGCGGCCAGGAACAGGTCGTCCCCGGCACCCCCCACCGAACAGGCGGACCTGCTCGACCAGGCCGTCGACAGCGCACTGCTCATCGACGACGAGCACTCCCGAGCCCGGGAGCTCGGCCGCCTCGCACCGCACCTGCCCGCGCACCGCCGTGACCATGTGCTGCGGGCGGCGACCGGGATGTCCGGCGCGTACCCGCGGGCTCTCGCCCTGACCTGGCTCGCGCCCCACCTGCCGGCACCCGCCCGCGACGACGCCGTCGCCGGCGCTCTCGCGGCCGCGGCCGAGGTCGACGACCGCAAACTCCGGGTGAGAGCCCTCAGCCGGCTGCTGCCCGTCCTTCCGGAGCACCAGCGCGTCGAGACCGGCGCCCAGGCCTTGGACGCCGCCGAGGCGATCGCCATCGAACCAGACACCGTCCGCGCTCGGCGAGAGTGGCACGGACAGGCCCGGGCAAACGCCGTCGCCGAGATCGCCCCGCACCTGCCGGCGGCGCTGCTGCCCCGGGCCGCAGCCGCGGCGGCCGGCACCGCCGTCGACCCACACAGCGACCACGCCGCGCACGCGATGCTGGCGGTCGCCCGCCGGGCCCGCCGGTGTCTCGACGCACAGCCCGGTGCCGCGACCGCCCGGACCGCCGTGCTCGTCCTACGGACCGGCCTCGACGCCCAGGACCGGCGCATCGGCCTCGCCGCCATCACCGGCCTCGCCGGGGCCATCGAGACGCTCGCCGGGACCAGCCCCGCGGCGGCCGTTGTCGGCACCGCCGCATGGTGGGACTGAGCGCCCAGCGACTCCAGCCGCGGTCAGGCGGAAACCGGCCCGGTCGCCGCCGGGCCGGTGACACCCGGCCGCCTCAGTTGCTCAGGTTGATCGGCGGCGGGTTGTAGGGCGGGTTGTTGCCGGGGTCGGTGTTGTCCTCCGGCCCGTACACCCGCAGCATGATGTTGAACGGGGCATCGGACACCGGCAACCAGTTCGCCGCGGGCGCGTTCGCGGGCCGGTTGCGTCCGATGTAGACGGTGATCGAGCCGTCCGGCGCCGTGTACAGGTCCGGCGTGTACCGCGCGACGACGAACTTGCTCTGGCCGGGGATCAGCTCGATGGTGTCCGGGGTGTACGCGGTGAGCGACCAGAACCGGGCGGCGTCCGGGACCTGGTCCTTGCTGAACTTGAGCACATAGCTGTACTTGCCGTGCAACGGGTTGCGCTGCCCGTCGACGAAGGCGTGCCAGTAGCCCGCGGCCACCGCGTTGTTGCCGTACTGGATGAACTCGTTGCCCGACGCCCGGTCCAGATAGTCGGTCCCCCACTCGGCGAAGTTCGTCGGGTGGATCCAGCCCGTCGTGCTGGCGCTGCTCGTCCAGTTCGTCTGGATCTTCGTCCAGGCCGCACCGACGGCCTCGGTGATCGTCTTCATCGGGCGGGCGTCGCCGTCGCGGTCCGCCAGCTTCGCCGCCAGGTAGATGTCGTCGAACTGCTGGGCGAGCTGCCGGTCGTCCCGGCTCATGGGCCAGGTGCTCAGGTCGTTCACGCCACGCTGCATCAGGTCCAGCAGCGCCCTCGGGTCGTCCTGCGCGAGGTCGTCGGCTTCCTTCTTGACGCTGATGGCGAAGTTCGACAGCTTGAGGATCTCAGTCGCGCCGGCCTTCGGACAGACGAGGTAGTTCTGCAGCGTGGTCATCCGCACCGACGTGCCTGCTCAACGCCGCTTCCGAAGCGTTCACGTCGGTCCTCCTCGCAATGGGCCTACACGGTTGCGGGGAGGACGGCCGCCGGGGCCGGGCAGATACGCCGGGTCGGCTTTGCGTCACAGAGGGCGGGAACGGCATCACCCACGGTAAAAGGGGGGGACGACGTCGCGGCCACCAGGCTTCCGGCAGCCGCGGATCCGTGGCACGCTGACGGCGGAGGTGGGTGCCGTGGTCGCTGACCGGATGCGCTGGCGCAGACGGATCGAGCAACTGGACCCGGCGCGCGACCACGAGGAGATCTACCGGATCTCCGCCGGTCACGAGTTCCCCTGGGACTACACGAGGGCGCTCGAGTTCGCGTTGTTCCGCACGTACTGCGTGCCGTCGATCTCGGCCCTGCTCGACGCGACCGGCGAGTTCCGGGACCGGCCACAGCGCCGCTACGACGACACGCAGCTGCTCATGGCGGAGCTGGCCGCGCACGGCTACGACTCGCCCCGAGGCAGGGAGGCGCTGCGGGTCATCAACCGCGCCCACGGCCGGTACGCCATCGACAACGACGACATGCGGTATGTGCTGGCCACGTTCGTCTACGACCCGATCGACTGGCTGGACCGCTTCGGCTGGCGGCCGCTCACCGAGCACGAGCGCCTCGCCGCGTTCCACTTCTACCGCCAGGTCGGGCTGCGCATGGCGATCCGCGACATCCCGTCGGACTTCGAGGAGTTCCGGGCGTTCAAGCGCGACTACGAGGCGGCCAACTTCCGCTACAGCGACGCCAACGCCCGGGTCGGGCAATACACGGTCGGGCTGTTCGCGAGCTGGTTCCCGGCGCCGCTGCGGCCGATGGCCCGCCTGGGGGTCCGCGCGATGCTGGACCCGCCGATGCTCGCCGCGTTCGGCTTCCGCCCCGCCCCACGCTGGCTGACCGCCCTGTCCGGGGCGACGCTGCGGGCTCGGGCGGCGGCGGTGCGGCTGCTCCTGCCGCCCCGGCGGGTGTCGAAGCTGGGAACGTCACCCCACAACCGCACCTACCCGGGCTACCCGACCGGGTATCGCCCGGCCGACCTCGGCGCCCCCGCCCCGCCGGCGTCGCTAGACGAGCGGTGGCTGCGCCGAGACCCGGCACCGGACCCGCAGGACCTGCCGCGGTAGCGCGCCGCCGCACCTGCCGTGGCCGATCTGGCACAGCGACGTCCGGTCCGCCAAGGGACCGTTCGTCCTGCTGCCCGGGCACGACTGGAACGTGACCGTCCTCTGCCGCTGCGACGACCGCTGGCAGGTGCAGTACCCGGCCGAGTTCCGGCAACGGACCAGCTGACGCGGCACGGGCCGCCCGGTCACGATCCGGGTTGCGGAAGGTGTCGACGCACAGTTACTCTCTACGCTGTACAGAGAAATCGACCAGGGAGTGACGTTGTCAGACCAGAGCCCGATCACCAGTGCCGCCTACACGCCCGAGGACGAGGACGTCACGCGACTGCTGGACTGGTTCGCCGCCTACGACGCGCTCGCCGAGCGGGGTGACGTCGAGCGCATGGCCGACGTCGCGCTGTTCCCGCTGACGGTGACGACGAACGACTCGGCCGGCGAGTGCGTGACGCAGCAGTGGGACCGCGCCACGTTCATCCAGGCGATGGGCGCCGCCGTCGGCGAGCCGCGGCCGCGGCTGGACAACCACCGCCGGCCCGTGTTCCTCAACGCCGACCTGGCCGTCGTCGTCACCGACAGCACGGTCACCACCGGCGAGCAGGTGCAGCACATGCGATACGTCGACGTGATGGCCAAGACGGGCGGCGAGTGGCGCTTCACCAGCATGATCCAGGCCGGCTGGGGCGACATGCCGCGCGGGGCGTTCGGCGCCTGAACGGCGCGCCGAGGCCCAGTGCTGGGCCCGTGCCGGGGCGCTGCCTGGGGACGCGTCTGAGGACGCAAAATTAACCTGCGAGGCGATCTACCTTCCCCGGCGCTACCGGTTCAGGTATTCGACAACACCGATCGACCTCTCGATCTCCCGATGCTATCCGGCTCCACTGTTTTACCAGCTTCGCCCGGTCGTCTCGCAGGCAAGTCCCATGCTACGCCCGGCCGGTGCCGGCATCGGGTGAGTGAGCGGGTGAGCTGTAGCAGCCCTCAGTGGTGGAATCCGGTGGCGTCGCCGGCGGTGTGCAGCGGTCCGGGCTGGGCCTCCAGCTCGGGCAGCAGCCGGCGCAGGTCGGCGAGCAGCAGGTCGGCCAGGTCGTGGGTGAAGCCGTTGCGGACCACGACCCGCAGCACGGCGAGATCGGTGCGGTCGGCGGGGAAGGTGTACGCCGGGACCAGCCAGCCGCGTTCGCGCAGCCGCCGGGACACGTCGAACACGTTGAACGCCTCGACGTCGGCGTTCGTGGTGAACGCGAACACCGGCAGCTGGTCACCGCGGGTCAGCAGCCGGAACGGGCCCATGGCGGCGATCTCGCCGGAGAGGTGGAGGGCCACGTCGCGGGACGCCTGCTGGACGGCGCGGAAGCCGGCGCGGCCGAGGCGGAAGAAGGTGTAGTACTGCGCGACGACCTCCGCGCCCGGCCGGGAGAAGTTCAGCGCGAACGTCGGCATGCTGCCGCCGAGGTAGTTGACGTTGAAGATGAGCTCCTCCGGCAGGGCGTCGCGGTCGCGCCAGAGGACCCAGCCGACACCGGGGTACACCAGGCCGTACTTGTGTCCCGAGGTGTTGATGGAGGCGACCCGCCCGAGCCGGAAGTCCCACTCCAGGTCCGGGTCCAGGAACGGTGCGATCATCGCCCCCGAGGCGCCGTCGACGTGCACCGGGATGTCCCAGCCGGTGCGCCGCTGCAGCGCGTCGAGCGCCGCCGCGATCTCGGCGACCGGCTCGTAGCTGCCGTCGAACGTCGAGCCGAGGACCGCGACCACGCCGATGGTGTTCTCGTCGCAGTGCGCCACCGCCTCCTGCGCGGTCAGGTGCAGCCGGTCGCCCTCCATCGGCACCAGCCGGGGCTCGACCTCCCAGTAGTTGCAGAACTTCTCCCAGCAGACCTGCACGTTGATGCCCATCACGAGGTTGGGCCGCCGGACCTCGCCGGCCGCGCGCCCGGCCGACCAGCGCCGCTTCAGGGCCAGGCCGGCGAGCATGCACGCCTCGCTGGACCCGGTCGTCGAGCAGCCGACCACGCCGGCCGGGTCCGGGGCGTGCCACAGGTCGGCGAGGATGTTGACGCAGCGCCGCTCGAACTCGGCGGTCTGCGGATACTCGTCCTTGTCGATCATGTTCTTGTCGACGCACTCGGTCATCAGGCGGACCGCCTGCGGCTCCATCCAGGTCGTCACGAACGTGGCGAGGTTCAGCCGGGCGTTGCCGTCGAGCATGAGCTCGTCGTGCACGAGCTGCCAGGCGGTGTCGGCGGGCACCGGATCCTCGGCCAGCGCGTCGCTGGGACCGGTCACCTGCTCGGCCAGCGCCGGGTTGGCGACCGTCGCGAACGGGTTGCCGTCCGCGACCTGCGGCCGCCGTGGCGAGCCTGCCCTGTGCAGCACCATCGTCGTTCCCTCCTGCCGGCGGCGGCACCGTCCGCACCGGGAGCCCGCCTACCCGCTGACGGGGCCGCGACACGGGGCTGTCGAGGACCACACGGCACGGTTTGCGGGTCCGTCCGGCGGGTAGCCCGCGACCGGCGTACCCGCGAGGGGAGTGACCGGAGATGACAACCCGCACGCTGCCCGATCTGTTCACCTGGCTGGAGCACGCGCGCCTCGCCGGCGACGTGCACTACGACGAGCGGCAACGCTCCTGGCTGGTGCTCGGGCACCCCGAGGTCACGGCGGTGCTCGGAGACCCGCACCGGTTCTCCTCCGACCTGGGCGACCTGCTGCCCCGCCAGGAGGACCTGGAGCTGTTCCGGCGCGGCAACTTCGTCCAGATGGACCCGCCCCGCCACGACTCGCTGCGGCGGCTGGTGAGCCGGGCGTTCACGCCGCGGGTGGTGGCCGGCCTGGCCCCGCGCATCACCGCGGTCACCGAGGAGCTGCTCGGCGAGGTCGCCGATGCGCGGCGGTTCGACCTGGTCGACGACCTGGCGTACCCGCTGCCCGTCATCGTCATCGCCGAGCTGCTCGGCATCCCGGCGGAGGACCGGCCGGTGTTCCGGCGGTGGGCCGACGCGCTGTTCGAGCGGCCGGAGATCGGCCCCGACGATCCGCTGACCCGGATGATGGACGAGCAGCGGGTCCGCGCGGTCGCACCGGTGCTGCGGGAGATGAACGAGTACCTCCTGCGGCACGTGCGGGCGCGGCGCGCGGCCCCCGGCGACGACCTCACCAGCGGCCTGGTCCACGCGGAGGCCGACGGCGAGCAGCTCGACGACGAGGAGATCATCGGCTTCGTCGGGCTGCTGCTGCTCGCCGGGCACATCACGACGACGGCGACGCTGGGCAACACGGTCGCCACCCTCGACCAGCACCCGGACGCGGCGGCGCAGCTGCGGGCCGACCCGGCGCTCGTGCCGGACGCGATCGAGGAGGTGCTGCGCCTGCGCACCCCGTTCCCGCGCCTGGCCCGGCGGGCCACCGCCGACACCGCCGTCGGCGGGGTGACCGTGCCGGAGGGCGACGTCGTCGTCGCCTGGCTGGCCGCCGCCAACCGCGACGCCCGGGTCTTCGCCGACCCGGCGCGCTTCGACATCCGGCGCGACCCGAACCCGCACCTGACCTTCGGGCACGGCATCCACTTCTGCATCGGCGCGCCGCTGGCCCGGCTGGAGGCGCGGATCGCGATGGAGCTGCTGCTGCGGCGGTACCGGACGATCGCCGTCGACACCGGAGCGGCAATGTTCCGCAACCCGTGGGTGATGCTGTCCCCGACGAAGCTGCCGGTGGAGGTCACCCCCGCCTGAGCCCCAGGGCCGGTCAGTAACGCCTCAACGAGCCCAGCAGCGCGTCGATCTCCGGTTCGTACGTGACGTCCCCGGTCTCGGCCATGGCGTGGACGAACTGCCCGCCGCCGTCCTCGACGAGCGCCTCCCGCAGGTGCCGGGGCGGGGTGCCGTCGTCCTTCGGGAACACGTGGATCCAGTCGGTCGGCAGCCCGAGCAGCCGCCCGCCGGTCCGGGTCACCGCGTCCTGCGGGAAGGCGGTGTGCACGAGCGACGGTACGCTGCCCCGGTACACGCTGCCCGCCACGTACGGCCCGTCCAGCGGCGTCAGCCGCCGCAGGCGCAGCACCGCGAACGACAGGCCGAACTCCTGGTATGCGACCCAACCGGCCGGCGCGTCCAGGGCCAGGACCGGCCGGCCGTCCAGCCCGGCCAGCGTCCTCGTGCCGGCCGCCGCGCCGGGCTTACGCCCGCCCGGGGTGACGGTGGACAGGATCCGCTCGGCGAGCCCGGCCAGACCGTCCGGGTCGTCGGCGGCGTTCGGCGACACGAACAGCTGCACCCGCACGACGCTCTCGTTCCCGGCCCGCACGAACGCGTCCGCGATCGGCACGGCCTGGCGCGTCGTGTCCAGCGGCTGGAAACCGTAGGCCACCGCGTCGCCCGGGACCGGGATCGGGACGAGCCGCTGACCGGCGGGCAGCGGCCCGGACGCGGCCACCGCACCGACGGCCGCCCCGAGATCACCGGCCACCGTCCGGAACAGCTCGGTCGCCAGCAGCACCAGCCGTTCGCCGTCCACGTCGTACACCACCCGGGTCTCGGTCCGCGCCGACGCCGCCACCCCCATCAGCGACTGCGGCCGTGCCTCGACCCGGGCCCCGTCCGGCGGCGCGATTCCCAGCCGCCCGTCCAGCAGCGACAACTCCGGTCCCGCCACGAAGGCTCCGCCGACCCGCCCGAGTGCACCCACGGGTACCGAACCTAGTACCCGTCCCCCGTTCTAGGCGATCCGCTTCGTGCTCATCAGCGTCAGGGTGTCCACGACGCGGTTGGCGAAGCCCCACTCGTTGTCGTACCAGCCGACGACCTTGACGTGCCGGCCGTCGACCCTGGTCAGCGCCGAGTCGAAGATGCACGACGCCGGGTCGCCGACGATGTCCGCGCTGACGATGGGGTCCGTGCAGTATGACAGGACGCCCTTGAGCGGACCCTCGGCCGCCTTCCGGTAGGCGTCCAGCACGGCGTCGCGCGTCACCTCCGTCTCGACGGTCGCGTTGAGCTCGACCAGCGAGCCGACCGGGACCGGCACCCGGATCGAGTCGCCGGACAGCCGCCCGGCCAGGCCCGGCAGGACGAGCCCGATCGCCTTGGCGGCGCCGGTGGTGGTCGGCACGATGTTCACCCCGGCGGCCCGGGCCCGGCGTGGGTCCCGGTGCGGGCCGTCCTGGAGGTTCTGCTCCTGGGTGTAGGCGTGCACGGTGGTCATGAACCCGTGCTCGATCCCGGCCAGCCCGTCGAGCACGGCGGCGAGCGGCGCGAGGGCGTTGGTGGTGCAGGAGGCGTTCGACACGATCGTGTGGCGGTACGGGTCGTACGCCTCGGTGTTCACGCCGTACGCGAGCGTCACGTCGGCCCCGGCCGAGGGCGCGCCGACGAGCACCCGCTCGGCGCCGGCCTCGAGGTGCGCGCGGGCCGCGTCGGCGGCGGTGAACCGGCCGGTGGTCTCGAGCACGATGTCGACGCCCAGCTCGGCCCACGGCAGCTTGAGCGGCTCCCGCTCGGCGAGCGCGTGGATGCGCCGGCCGTCGACGAGCAGGTCGTCGCCGTCGACCGCGACGATGCGCCCGAAGCGCCCGAGCGTGGTGTCGTACTTCAGCAGCTGCGCCAACGCCGCCGGCGCGGCGAGATCGTTGACGGCGACGACCTCGAGGTCGCTGTCGCGTTCGACGATCGCGCGCAGCACGCCACGCCCGATGCGACCGAACCCGTTGATGGCAATTCGTCCTGTCATGTGCTAATCGTGCTGGTTTGCGAGGTCAGCCGACAGCGGATGGTTCGCCAGTCTCCGCAAGGATCCCGCCACCCGACCGCGCCGCCACCGAGCCGTTCGGGCGGGCGAACGTCTTGCGGTACTCGCTCGGCGAGGTGCCCAGAATCCGCTGGAAGTGCAGCCGCAGGTTGGACCCGGTCCCGAGCCCGACCCGCGCCGCGACCTGCTCCACCCCGAGCCCGCTGCGCTCCAGCAGCTCCCGCGCCCGGTCCACCCGCGCCCGCAGGATCCACTGCGTCGGCGTGTACCCGGTCTCCTCCACGAACCGCCGCGACAGCGTCCGCGCCGACACGTTCGCGTTGCGGGCCAGGTCCTCGAGCGCGAGCGGCTCGTCGAGCCGTTCGAGGGCCCACTGCCTGGTCGCCGCGAAGTGCTCGCCGACCGCCTCCGGCACGCTGCGCGGGATGTACTGCACCTGTCCCCCGCTGCGGTACGGTGCCGCCACGAGCCGCCGCGCCACGTGATTGGCCAGGGCGACCCCGTGGTCGCGGCGCACGAGGTGCAGGCACAGGTCGATCCCGCTGGCCGCCCCGGCCGAGGTGAGCACCTCCCCCTCGTCCACGAACAGCACGTCCTCGTCGACGAGGATCGCCGGATGGCGCCGGGCCAGCTCACGCGTGTAATGCCAGTGTGTGGTGGCCCGCTTGCCGTCCAGCAGCCCGGTCGCGGCGAGCGCGAACGCCCCGGTCGAGATCGCGGCGAGCCGGACCCCGCGCGCGTGGGCGGCGCGGAGCGCGGCGACGACCTCGGCCGGCGGCTCCTCGCGATCCGGGTTGCGGTACCCGGGGATGAACACGGTGTCGGCCGCGTCGAACGCGTCGAGCCCCTCGGCGACGTGGTACGCGAGCCCGTCCCCACCGGCCACGAGACCCGGCGCGGCCCCGCACACGTGCACCGCGTACGGCATGCTCGGCCGGTTGGTGAACACCTGCGCGGGAATGCCCACGTCGAGCGGCTTGGCCCCGTCGAGCACGAGCACCACGACTCGATGCACCCCGTCGGTCACGGCTGCCCCTCCTCTCACCCGTGCAGCGTCACATCGGCACGGGCCGCCCGGACAGTGGCGGGAAAGCCACGTACCACAAGTTTCTCGCCATCGCGCCGGTCACCGCCGGCGCACCGCGGCGGCGAGCGACGTCAGCGCGCGGGCGGCGGCCCGGCCCGGTCGCCCGTTGAACAGGTGCACGAGCGCGTCGACGGTGCCCAGGCGCAGGCGGCCGTCGGAGAAGATGGCGGCGCCGCGCAGCGGCAGCTCGTTGATGCCGTGCTCGTACATGGCGAGCGCGGCCGGGTCCGCCCGGACGTCGTCGTCGATCGGGGCCATCCGCCACAGGATCGCCTTGAGCAGCCGGCCGGGGCGGGTCGTGCCGACCTCGTCGAGGGTGGACTGGCGGGTGAAGGGGCGCACCGGCCGGGGCCGCGGGACCGGGTGCCCCAGCCGCCGCTCGAACTGCTCGTCGTCGGCGGCGACCAGAGGCGCGCCGACCGGCTCGGCGGCGGTGCTGACGCCGCCCTCCACCGCGATCGTGACCACGCCGACCACGTCCGCGCTGGACCGTGCCACCTCCAGGTCGTGGGCGCCCGGCGGGGTCCGCCAGCCGGCGACGCGTACGTCGTAGAACGCGAACGCCCTGGCCGCGACGGTGACGGTGACGGTCCGCCGCTCCCCCGGCTCCAGGTGGACCTTCGCGAACCCGGCGAGCTCGCGGCGGGGGCGGGCGACGACCCCGGTGCGGTCGTGCCGGTAGACCTGGACTACGTCGGCGCCCGGCCGCGCCCCCGTGTTGGTGACGGTCACGGTGACGGTGACGTCGTCACCGGCCTGGACGGTGGCGCGGTCCACGCCGATGCCGTCCCATTCGAAGGTGGTGTAGCTGAGCCCGTGCCCGAACGGGAACAGCGGCTCGCGCTGTGCGGTCGTGTGGAACCGGTAGCCGACGTACAGGCCTTCCCGGTACTCGACCTGGTGCGGGTCGCCGGGGAAGTACGGGTCCGCGGCGACGTCCTCCAGCGACGCCGGGAACGACTCGGCCAGCCTCCCGGATGGTTCGACGTCGCCGTAGAGCACGTCGGCGAGGGCCGCACCACCGGCCTGACCGCCGAGGTAGGACTCGACGATCGCCGCCGGGGCGTCCTTCCACGGCATGAGCACCGGCGCGCCGTTGGACAGCGCGACGACGGTGCGCGGGTTGGCCGCGCAGACGGCCGCGACGAGCTCGTCGTGCTGCGCGGGCAGCGCGAGGTCGGTGCGGTCGAACCCTTCGCTCTCCTTGGCCGGCGGCAGCCCGACCATGACGACGGCGACGTCGGCGGCGCGGGCGGCGGCGACGGCCTCGGCGATCAGGGCCGGGTCGGGGCGCGCGTGGACGGGGTCGTACCCGGGCGCGTAGGTGACGGTCACGCCGCGGCGGGTCAGCTCGTCCAGGGCGGTGCTGATCCGGGTCGGGGCGACCTGCGAGCTGCCGCTGCCCTGGTACCGGGGATGCTCCGCGAACGCGCCGATCAGCGCGACCGAGCGGCCGGGGGCCAGCGGCAGGACGCCGTCGTTGGTGAGCAACACTGTGCCTTCGGCGGCGGCGCGGCGGGCCAGGGCGTCGTGGTCGTCGACGGGGATCGCGGGACCCCGGGTGCGCGCCGACCTCGCCACCAGGTCGAGCACCCGCTGGGCGGACTCGGTGACCAGCTCGTCGGGGAGCCGCCCGGACGTGACCGCCTCCTCGACCTCACGGTCGAACAGGCCGTGGCTGCCGGGCATCTCCAGATCCATGCCGGCGGCGACGGCCGCGACCCGGTCGTTGGTGGCGGCCCAGTCGCTCACCACGAGGCCGTCGAAGCCCCACTCGTCGCGCAGGATGCCGGTGAGCAGGCGGTGGTGCTGGGTCGCCGGGTGGCCGTTGACGTTGTTGTACGCCGCCATGACCAGCCACGGCCGGCCGGTCTTCACCGCGTGCTCGAAGCCGGACAGGTACAGCTCGCGCAGGGTCCGCTCGTCGACGACCGCGTCGACGACGAACCGGTGGGACTCCTGGTTGTTGACCGCGAAGTGCTTGAGGCAGGCCCCGACCCCGTGCTGCTGCAGGCCGGTCACCATCGCCGCGGCGAGCCGGCCGCTGAGCAGCGGGTCCTCGGAGAAGTACTCGAAGTTGCGGCCGCACAGCGGGTGCCGCTTGATGTTCAGGCCGGGCCCGAGCACGACGTCGACGCCCAGGGCCCGCGCCTCGACGGCGAGGGCCTGCCCGATCCGCTCCGCCAGGTCCTCGTCCCAGGCGCTGGCGATGGTCACCGCCGTCGGGAAGCACGTGGACCGTTCGCTGCCGGTGACGCCGAGGTGGTCGCCGGCGTCGGCCTGGAACCGCAGGCCGTGCGGCCCGTCGCTCAGGACGGCGGCCGGCACGCCGGCCTCGGGCAGCGCCCGGGTCCGCCACACGTCACCGCCGGACAGCAGGCGGATCCGTTGCGCGAGGGTCAGCGCGGCGGCACGGGGCAGCGCGGTCATGGACGCTCCAGGCGGGGTCGTTCGAGCGGCGGGCGCGTCCAGCATGCCTTCCGCACGGCGCGGTGACCATGCGGGGCCTGACGCCCGCGGTGCCCGGCGCTGCCGGTCACCGCCGAAGCAGCCGGGCGATCCACTCGTCACGGGCCCGCACGGCCTGGCGGGCCATCGGCGACCGCGGGACGAGCTGGTCCCAGCCGTGCGTGCCGCCCGGCCACACGTGCAGCTCCGCGACGCCGCCGTCGGCCCAGATCCGGGTGGCGAAGGCGACGTCCTCGTCCCGGAAGACCTCGGCCGAGCCCACGTCGATGAACGTCGCCGGCAGGCCCGCGAGGCTGGTCGCGCGGCCGGGTGCCGCGTAGATCGACACGTCGCCGGTGGCCCGCCGGTCGCCGAGCAGGGCGGTCCAGCCGGTGCGGATGCTGACCCGGTCCCAGGCGCCGACGCCGTCGAACTGCCGCATCGACACCGTCTGGTCCCGGTCGTCGAGCATCGGGCAGATCAGCAGCTGCCCGAGCGGCGCCGGTCCCCCGCGGTCGCGGGCCAGCAGCGCCGTGCCGGCCGCCAGGCCACCTCCGGCGCTGGCCCCGACGAGCACGATGCGGTCCGGGTCGGCGCCGAGCTCGGCGGCGTGCCCGGCGACCCAGAGCAGCGCCGCGTAGCAGTCCTCCACCGGGACCGGGTCCGGGTGCTCGGGGGCGAGCCGGTAGTCGACGGTCACGGCCACCGCACCGTGCTCGACCACCCAGGGCAGCACGGCGGACATGCCGGCGAAGCGGTCGCCGAGCATCATGCCGCCGCCGTGGAAGTGCAGCACCACGGGTGCCGGTCCGTCCACAGTGGACCTGCTGAACACCGACACCTCCAGGGCCGCGCCCTGATAGCCGGCGATGGTCAGGTCCCGCCGCTCGACCGGGAACGCCGAGAGGTCCTCCGGGACCGCGCTCGCACGACGCCCGGCGATCTGGTCCGCGGTGACCGAGACCAGGGTGCCGTCGGCGCGCATCCGCTCGAGCACCGCGCCGACGGCCGGGTCGAACGGGGGGCGCACGATCGTCACCGGTCCGTCACCTCGGCGAACCTGCTGGTGATCCAGGCCGGGTCGGTGATCGCGGTGCCGACGACCACGGCGGCCGCGCCCGCGTCCAGGGCCTGCCGGACGTGCTCGGGCCGGTGGTAGCGCCCTTCGGCGACGACCGGCACGGACGGCACCTCGGCGGCCAGCTCGCGCACGAGGGCGAGGTCGGGCCCGCCGTCCTGCCTGCTGTACGGGGTGTACCCCGACAGCGTGGTGGCGATGAGGTCCGCGCCGCAGGCGGCCGCCGCGACCCCTTCGGCCACTGTGGACACGTCGGCCATGACGAGCCCGCCGGCGTCGTGCACCGCCCGGACGGTGTCGCGCAGGGACGCGCCGTCCGGCCGGGGCCGGGCCGTGGCGTCGGTGGCCACGACGTCCGCCCCGGCGGCCAGCACCTCCAGGGCGTCGGCGACGGTCGGGGTGATGAACACGCCGCTGCCGCCGCGCTTCGTCAGCCCGATGACCGGCACCGTGACGGCGTCGGCGACGGCACGGACATCGGCCAGGCCACCGACCCCGCCGCACCGCACGGCGGTGGCGCCGCCGAGCACGGCGGCCTCGGCGAGGCGGCGGATCGTGGCCGTGTCCCGCAACGGATGCGTGGGCCCGGCCTGGCACGAGACGACGAGTCCGCCGCGGATCGCCGTCATGAATTCGGTGAGGTACACACTTGCTCCTGTACGGATGGCGAAAGGTTCAGCGGGGCGCGGCGGCGGCGGTGCGGGCCAGGTGCGCCGCCCCCAGCAGCACGGTGTCGGCACCGGTGGCCGGCACCAGGACGGGCACGGACCGCAGCGGCGGGAGCGCCTCCTCGCGGAACGCCTCGCCGACGGCGCCGCTGAACTCGGCGACGTTGAGCGCGACCCCGCCCCCGAGGGTCACCGCGTCGACGTCCACGGCGGCGACCAGGCCGGCCAGGGCACGGCCGAGCAGGCGTCCCGCGCCGCGGACCACGATGTCCGCGACCCGGTCGCCCGCACGCAGCCGTGCCACGACCTCGGTGAGCGGCAGCACGTCGACGCCGAGGTGCCGTGCGTACACCGCGGCGATCGCCGGGCCCGCGACCGCCGCCTCGAGATGGTCCATGCGCCCGCAGCCGCACGGGATCGCGCCGCGCACGGGGACAAGCAGATGCGCCAGCTCGCCGGTGCTGGCGTGCGGGCCCGCCACCGCGGCACCGTGCCGCAGCAGGGCGCCGCCGACACCGGTGCCGATCGAGACGTGCAGGACGTCCCGGAACGGCGCGACCGCCGGGTCCCGCGCCACGCCCATCGCGGCGACGCGCACGTCGTTGGCGACGGTGGTCCGCAGGCCCGTGCGGGCGGTCAGCTCGGCGCTCACCGCGGTCCCGGCCCAGCCGGGCACGATGTCGGTGGCCGAGCGGACCGTCCCGGTCGCCGGGTCGATGACGCCGGGGGCGCCGACGCCGGCGGCGCCCACCTCGACCCCCCACCGCTCGGCGTGCCCGCGCATCTCCCGGACGAGCCGCGCCGTGGCGTCGAGGATCGCCGGGCCGCCGCTCGGTGTGCCGGCCTGGGTGCGTTCCAGGACCCGGTCGGTGTCCTCGACCAGCCCCGCCGCGATCTTCGTGCCGCCGATGTCGACCGCGATCCACGCGCGGCGCCGGTCAGTGGTGCCCTCGGTCACAGCAGCCCCGTCGCCACCAGCGTGCGCCGCACGGCGTCGATCTCGGCGTCGTCGAGCTGGATCTGCGGCGGCGCGGTGACCGCGTGGTCGATGACGCCGCGCAGCCGCAGGGCCGCCTTGAACGCGCCCAGCGCCGAGGATCCGCGGCCCATCCGCGCCGGCGAGCCCACGTGCACGATCCGCATCAGCCGCAGCAGCCGCTCCTGCTCGCGGGCGGCGAGGTCCCACTCGCCGGCCACCGCGTGCCGGTAGAGCGTCGCGTACCCGTGCGGATCGACGTTGCCGAGGCCCGGCACCACCCCGTCGGCGCCCATCCGCAGCGCGTTGTCGACGGTCAGCTCCGAGCCGGTGAGCACGCTGAACGTGGACAGCCCGGCGTCGTCGCGCGCGGCGAGCAGGTCCCGCAGCCCGGCGTCGTCGCCGGTGGAGTCCTTGAGCCCGGCGAGGACCCCGTCGGCGGCGAGCCGCAGGAGCATCTGCGGGTCGAGCCGGGTGTGCACCGACACCGGCAGGTCGTAGGCGTACACCGGCGTCTGGCACTGCTCGGCGACGCGCCGCAGGTGCAGCTCGACCTCCGCCGGGTGGGTCCGGGTGTAGAACGGCGCGGTGACGACGATGCCGGCGCAGCCGGCGCGCACGGCCCGGTGCGCGTGGTCGAGCACCCGCAGGGTCGTCATGTCGATGACCCCCACCAGCACCGGCACCTGCCCGGCGACGTGCCGCACGACCGCGTCGACGACCGTGGCGCGGTGCCGGTCCGGCAGGAACGCCACCTCGCTGGAGGAGCCGAGCACGAACAGCCCGTCCACGCCGCCGGCCAGCTGGAAGTCGACCAGGCGCAGCAGCGACGCGACGTCCACCTCCAGGTCCGGGGTGAGCGGGGTGCACACCGGCGGCACCACGCCGGTCAGCCCCCGGGGCCCCGCGGATCCCGCGGTGGCCGCCGCGGCGGTCGTGGAGGTGATGGTGCTGGTCATACGTGCTCCTCAGTGGATCGGCCGGCATCGTCCGCCGAGCCGGCGGCGCGGTGCAGATCCGAGTAATCGGTGACAGGGTGGTAGCAGCGGAACCGCTGGGCCGGGTCGGCGCTGTCCTCGGCGTACGGCGGCATCGCAGTGGCGCACGTGTCGGTGGCGCGCCAGCACCGGGTTCGGAACGGGCAGCCCGACGGCGGGCGCACCGCGGACGGGACCGGGCCGGTCAGCGGGATCGGACGCATCGGTCGCAGCAGTCCGGGTGTGGCTGAGAACAGCGCCTGCGTGTACGGGTGGCGCCCCCGCTCGATGCGCGCGACCGGCAGCTCCTCGACCACGCGGCCGAGGTACATGGTGACGATCCGGTCCGACACGCGCCGGACCGTCTGCAGGTCGTGCGACACGAACACCATGGCGAGCCCGAGCCGCTCGCGCAGGTCCATGAGCAGGTTGAGGATCTGCGCCCGCACCGACACGTCCAGCGCGGAGGTCGGCTCGTCGGCGACGAGCAGCGCCGGCTCCAGGGCGAGCGCCCGGGCGATCGCCACCCGCTGCCGCTGCCCGCCGGACAGGTGAGCGGGCAGCGCGTCGCGCGCCGAGGACGGCAGGCCGACGAGGTGCAGCAGCTCCCCGACGCGCTGCTGCCGTTCCCGCGGGCTGCGCCACCGCTGCACGTCCAGCGGATCGGCGATGATCCGCTCGACGGGCAGGCGGCGGTTGAGCGACGTCGACGGGTCCTGGAAGACCATGCCGACGGTCCGGCCGATGTGCCGGCGACGCTCGGTGGTGCCCAGCCGCCAGATGTCGCGGCCGCCGAGCAGGACCGTGCCCGCGGTCGGCCGCTGCAGGCCGACGAGGACCTTCACCAGGGTCGACTTGCCGCAGCCGGACTCGCCGACGACGCCGACCGTCTCGCCGGGCGCGACGGTGACGTCCGCGCCGGTGAGGGCGTGCACGCGGTCGCGGTTGAGCAGCGAGCCGCCGGGCGCCCGGTGCTCGACGCTGACCTCACGCAGCTCCGCCAGGCTCCCCGGGTTCACGGGGGACGGTGCGGTCATTGGACAGCCACCTTCACATCGTTGTCGTGTGGTGCCGGGTGGTGGCAGGCCGCCAGGTGACCGTTGAGCTCGGCGAGCACCGGGCGCTGCCGGTCGCAGCGTTCGGTCGCGCTCGGGCAACGGTCGGCGAACCGGCAGCCGGCCGGGAAGTCGGCGGGTGAGGGCACCGTGCCGCTGATCTGCACCAGCCGCGCCGCCTGCGACTCCAGTGACAGCACCGAGCCCAGCAGCCCACGGGTGTAGTGGTGGGCCGGCGCGGCCAGGACGGCCGCGGTGGCGCCGTGCTCGACGATGTGCCCGCCGTACATCACCGCGATCCGGTCGCAGACGTCGCTGACCAGTGCCAGGTCGTGGGAGACGAGGACGAGCGCGAAGCCGAGCTCGGCACGCAGCCGCAGCAGCAGCTCGATGACCTGCGCCTGGACGGTGACGTCCAGCGCGGTGGTCGGCTCGTCCGCGACGACCAGCTTCGGGTCGCGGGCCAGCGCCATCGCGATGACGACGCGTTGCCGCTGCCCGCCGGACAGCTCGTGCGGGTAGGACGACAGGGTCCGGTCGGGGTCCAGCCCGACGAGCGTCATCAGCTCGGCCGCCGTGCGGGTGCCGCCGCGGCGGATGATCTGCTTGAGCTGCGCCCGGACGGTCATCGACGGGTTGAGCGCCGAGAGCGCGTCCTGGTAGATCATCGCGACCTGCCGGCCCGTCACGGCCCGCCGGGCGGCGCCGCGCAGGGTGAGCAGGTCGGTGCCGGCGAAGTCGACGGTGCCGCCGATCCGGGCACCGCGCGGCTGCAGGCCCATCAGCGTCAGCGCGGTGAGTGACTTGCCGCAACCGGACTCGCCGATGAGTCCGAGCACCTCGCCGGGGCGCACGTCGAAGCTCACCCCGTCGACGATGTCGACGCCGTCGTGGCTGCCGGGGAAGCCGACGCGGAGGTCCCGCACGGACAGCACCGGCGCCGCGGTGACGGGCGGGCGGGCCGCGGCGGCGATCCGGGCCGCCGCCTCGGCCAGGCCCGGCAGGGTGACCGGCGTGCGGTCCGCGACCGCCTTGTCCAGCGGCTCGCCGGAGCCGCGGCGGCGCCGGCCGGCCGGTGCCGCCCAGGCGTCGGAGATGCCCTCCGCCAGGATGTTCAGGCTGAGCACGGTGAGCAGGATCAGCAGGCCGGGGAAGAAGGTCGCCCACCAGCCCTTGCTGGCCAGCAGCTGCTGCCCGTAGGCGATGACGCTGCCCCAGGACGACGGGCCCGCCTCCGGCTGGAGACCGCCGCCGATGAACGACAGCGACGCCTCGAAGACGATCGCGTTGGCCACCATGATCGTGGCGTACACCAGGATCGGCGCCGCGCAGTTGCGGGCGACGTGCCGCACGACGATGTGCCAGCGCCCGGCGCCGATCACGCGCTCGGCGGCGACGTAGTCCTCGTGGTACTGGGCGGCGACGTTGGCCCGGACCAGCCGCGCGATCTGCGGGGTGAAGACGAACCCGATGGCGCCGACGAGGACCGGGAGGCTGTCGTTGCCGTACGCGACGACCAGGATCGCGGCGAGCACGATGGTGGGGAACGCCATCACGACGTCCAGGACCCGCATGATGATCTCGTCGACGGCGCGCCGGCTGGTGGCCGCGACCGCGCCGAGGACCGCCCCGGCGAGCAATGCCAGCCCGGCGGAGCAGAAGCCGACGATCAGTGAGCGCCGGGTGCCGGCGACCAGGCGGGAGAAGATGTCCCGGCCGAGCCGGTCGACGCCGAACCAGAAGTCGCCGTTCGGGCCGGTCGACGGCGCGGCGAGGGCGACCTGCGTGGGGTCGTGCCGGACGAGCCAGGGCGCGGCGACCCCGACCGCGACGACCACCAGCAGCAGCCCGAGGCAGATCCTGGCCGGCAGCGGCAGCCGGCGGACGCCGGCGCCGGCGGCGTGAACGACCCGCGCGATCATGCGTGCGCTCCTCGGAGTCGGGGGTTCGCCGCCAGGTACAGCAGGTCGACGACGAGGTTCACGATGACGAAGCCGAGCGCGATGACGATCACCAGTCCTCGGGCCAGCCCGATGTCGTTCTGCTGCACGGCGCTCATGATCTGCGTGCCCATGCCGGGCAGCGTGAAGATGGCCTCGATGATGATCGCGCCACCGATCAGGTAGCCGACCTGCAGGCCGAGGACGGTCATCGGGGTCAGCAGGGCGTTGCGCAGCACGTTGCGGCCGACCACCACGATCGGTGGCAGACCGGCACCGATCGCGGTGCGCACGTAGTCCTTGTCGAGCTCCTCCACCATCGAGGTGCGCACGACCCGGGCCAGCGCGCATCCGACCGGCACGGCGAGTGCGACGGCGGGCAGGATCATGTGCTGCAGCCAGCCGCTGAACGACTCGGACGGTGGCACGTAGTGCCCGCTCGGCAGCGATCCGCCGCCGATCGTCGACAGCTGCTGGATGAGCAGGATCGCCAGCCAGAACGACGGGATGGAGATGCCCGCCATCGACAGCAGCCGGGTGAGCTGGTCGGGCCAGCGGTCCCGGTAGAGCGCTCCGGTCAGTCCGAGCGCGAGGGCCACCACGATCGCGCCGAGGACGCCGAGGAAGGTCAGCTGCAACGTGACCGGCAGCGCCTCGGAGATCACCGAGCTGATCGGCACGTTGAGGGAGAAGGTGTTGCCGAGGTCGCCCTGCAGCAGCGACCACAGGTAGTCCACGTAGCGCACGAGCAGCGGCCGGTCCAGGCCGTTGGCCTTGTTGAACGCGTCGATCTGCTCTGCCGTCGCCTGGTTGCCCAGCACGGAGATCGCCGCGTTGTTCGGTGACAGCGCCATGACGAGAAAGATGAACAGGATGATGCCGAGCATCAGCGGGACGAGCGCCGAGAGCCGGCGCAGGACGATGCCGAGGATTGCGTTCACCCGCCGCTCCTTCCGTTGTCGGGGTGCGCCGCCGGAGTCACGGCCGGACCGGGATCACGGGTCCGGCCGGCGTCCGGCGGCATTCGCTCAAACCTCAGGGGGCGAGGCTTCACGCCCGCGACGTGTTGAGGAAGTACAGGCCGGTGGTCGAGGCGCCCTGGAAGTTCTTGAGCTTCTTGGGGTCGTGCGCGGTCACCATCTTGACGTGGAACACCGGGTACAGCGGGACCTCCTCGGCGATGATGTCCAGCGCCTGTTTCCAGATCGCCTTCTGCTCGGCGCCGGAGGCCTTCGCGGCCGACTCGATGAGCTGCGCGCACTGCTTGGCCTGGTCGTTGGTCCAGCGGTGCCGGTCCTTGGTCCACGTCTGGTTGAGATAGAACCAGCGCAGCAGCAGGTCCACGTCCGGGCCGAAGGTCGTCGGGTCGCCTGAGGCGGCGAGGACCCGGAAGTTCGGGCCCGGCACGACGGTGCCGTAGATCGCCGAGGACGGCATGGTGTTGAGCGTGGCGTTCACCCCGATCGCCTTCCAGGCGTCGATGACGATGGGGGCGCTGTCCTTGATGAACGCGGCGTCGGTGGTGTGCAGCTCGAATGACAGGTTGCTCGCGCCCGCCGCGGCGAGGAGGCTCTTGGCCTTGTCCGGGTCGTAGTTGTAGACGGTGCCGGCCTGCTGGTAGCCGGCGTTGCCCGCGTCGAGGTAGCTCGTCGCCGCCGTGCCGTAGCCCTGCAGCGCCGTCTTGATGACCTTGTCCTTGTCGATGGCGTAGTGCAGCGCCTGGCGCACCCGCTTGTCACTGAAGGGCGCGGCCGTGCAGTTGAACATCAGGAACATGTGGTTGAAGGCCTGCTTCTCCTCGACCTTGCGGTCGCCGCCGCTGAGCGCCTTGACGTCGAGGTAGGGCACGGCCTCGATCGCCTGGGAGGAGCCACCCCGCAGGTCGTTGAGCCGGGCGGTGCCGTCCGAGCTGGTCCGCAGCGTGATCTTCTCGACCTTCGCCGGGCGCGAGCCGTTGTAGGCGGCGTTGATGCCCATCACGACGCCGGCGGTGGCGTTGGCGCTGACCACGGTGAACGGGCCGGAGCCGATCGGCGCGGTGTCGAACGCCTTGGACGCCGCAGCGTCGCCGGTCTTCGCCTTCGGCACGATCTTGATGACCGCGATCCGCTGCGGGAACAGGCTGAACGGGTGCTTGAGGGTGAACTCCGCGGTGCGCGGGTCCTTCGCGGTGACCTTGTCGAGGAAGGTGATGAAGCCCGCCATGAGCGCCTTGTTGGCCGGGTCCATCGCCCGCTGGAACGACCACGCCACGTCCTCGGCGGTCACCGGGGTGCCGTCGGAGAACTTCGCGCCCTCCCGCAGGGTCACGGTCCAGGTCAGGCCGTCGGCGCTGGGCGTCGGCTGCGCGCCCGCGAGAGCCAGGTAGGGCTCGCGCGTGATCGGGTCGAGGTCGATCAGCGCCTCGAAGACGTGCTGGTTCACGGCCGTGGCGACCGCGCTGGAGGCGTTCATCGGGTCGAACGCGCTGGACAGGGTGAAGGCCAGAGTGGCCTCGATCGTCTTGCCGGCCGGGCCGCTGTCGGCGCCGCTCGTGGTGCCGCTGTCACCGTCGCCGTCGCCGCAGGCGCCGAGGCCGGCGGTGATGGCGGTCGCCGCGCCGAGGATGCCCGTGTACCGCAGAAGGTCGCGCCTGGACACGCCTTCGAAGCTGTTCTTCATGCCTACTCCCGAGGTTGTAAGACATCGTATGTCTGATCAATGTAGGCGGTACGCTAGAAGCCTGACAGGGCTGAGTCAAGGCCGTGGCGAGAACCATCTGTAACGGATGCGCAACATCGATTCCGGCGACCCGCCGGCATGGGCACACACCGCCCGTCCATCCGGGCGACCCCCGCCGAAGCCGCAACATGCCTGCTGGCGGCGTGCGTGGTCGACCCGCGCCCCGGCCCGCCGGCGGGCACGACAGCACCGCGTGACGCCGCCGTCGAACGGAGCATTCGTCACGCTGCGTATTCATGCTCTCGGACCATAGCGCGCACCGAGACCGCCGCAGTACCGGCGCAGTACCGGCGCAGTACCGGCGCAGTACCGGCGCGAGGACCGCCGGGCCCGGCCGACGGGGGTCAGCCGGTGTCGGCGGCGGTGATCCGCCGGCGGACCGGCGCGTAGTGCTGCACCACGGCGGCGGCGAACGCGTCCACGTCGCGCCGGCGGGCCGCCTCCACCATGGCCCGGTGCGCGGCCAGGGCCTCGGCGTCCTCCTGCGGGCTGGACATGCCCAGATACGGCGCCACGATGGCGTGCACGTCCCAGAAGGCGGTGGTGAGCTGGCTGACGAGATGGTTACCCAACGGCTCCATGAGGAGCCGATGGAACTGGCGGTCGGCCTCGACCTGCGGCGCGCTACCGGGCGCACAGCGCTCCAGCTCCGACGCCGCACGCTCGAGGCTGGCCACGTGCGCCTCGTCGAGCCGCTCGATGATCCGGGCCGCCATGCCCTCCTCGAACAGCTGCCGGACGTCCACGAGGTCCCGCAGGGCCCGCACGTCGTCCCCGGGACTGAGCAGGCCCCGGAAGGTAAGGCTCTCCACCAGGGAAGACAGCGACAACCGGCCGACGAAGGTGCCCGATCCGTGGCGGACCTCGACGATGTCGAGCGCGGCGAGCGTCTTGATCGCCTCGCGCAGGCTCGACCTGCTGGCGTTGAGCGCGTCGCACAGCTCCGCCTCGGTCGGCAGGGAATCACCCGGCCGGAGCCGGTTGTCGATGATGTACGTCTTGATGCGGTCCGTCACCGCTTGCCGTAGCAAGGTGCGGTCCGGCCGGACCGGCTTGATGTCCGCGCGCATGAACTGACCCTCCCTACCCCCACCCGAGGGCACTCTCGTCATGACATCAGACATCATACGCCTGACATCCGGAAGGATTTGGACGAGAGATTTCGCACGCCTGCGGCGCGCCGACACCGGTCTCACCATGTACGCGCAGTGACGGATGTCTGATGTCCGACGCTTGGTAGCATAGCCAGCACCCCTGGCAGCGAACGATCGGAAACGCCATGCGCACGGACATCAAGCCGGCCCGCGCCAGCCGCGCGCTGCTGCGGCACGCGGTCACCGAGCAGATCAAGGCGTACATCATCGAGAACCGGCTCAAGCCCGGCGACTCCCTGCCGACCGAGGCGGAGCTGTGCGACGCGCTCAACGCCAGCCGGTCCAGCCTGCGCGAGGCGATCAAGACCCTGGCCGCACTGGACATCGTCGAGGTCCGCCACGGCTTCGGCATGTTCGTCGGCCGGTTGTCGCTGTCCTCCCTGGTGGAGAGCCTCACCTTCCGGGGCCTGCTGAGCCCCGAGGACGACTTCCGGGTCCTGCTCGACCTGGTGGAGATCCGCCAGCTGTTCGAGGAGGGCATGGCGGCCCGGATCATCGAGCGGCTCGACGACGGGCAGCTGTCCAAGCTGGACGAGGTCGTCGACCAGCTCGGGGGGTGCACCACCGACGAGGCGCTCGTGGAGACCGACCGCGCGTTTCACGACCTGCTCATGCAGCCGCTGGGCAACCAGCTGATCACCCAGCTCAACGGTGCGTTCTGGGACGTCTACGCGATCGTCGCGCCGTATCTGGGCATCGCCAACGGCGAGGCGAAGACCGACACCGTCGAGTTGCACCGGGCCATGGTCGAGGCGGTCCGCGAGCGCGACGCGGCGGCCTTCGCCGCCGCCGTGGTGGCGCACTACGCCCCGGTCCGCCAGCGGATCGCCGCCGCCACGCGGACGGCGGAGCACGCCCAGCCCTGACCCACCACCGACCGGAAAGGCCGCTGGATCCATCCGGCGGCCTTTTCGGCATCCAGGCGTCACCTCGCCACCTCGCTGCCTGACCTCCCTTGACGGGGTATCCACGCCACCCTATGGTCATCGGACATCGTATGTCCGATGACCTCAACCCCCGTGGTCATGCATCCGAAGGAGCCGATGTGCCACATCCGAGAGCTTTGATCCGAGCCGCGACGGCGGTGATCGCGGCGCTGACCTTCACCGCCGTGCTGCCGACCTCCGCCCAGGCCGCCGCCCCCGCCGGCGTCACCGCCGTGCCCGGCGCCGACTGCGCCGCCGGCCGGTTGACGCTGAACCTCGTCAACAGCAGCACCGCCGCACAGACGTACACGGTCACCTGGCCGGGGCGGTCCGGCTCGCCGTGGACGCGCACCGTCCCCGCCGGTGGCTCCTTCCTGCACTACTGGACCCTCACCCCCGGCACCGCGTACAACCTGCGCACCACCACCCCGACCGGGCTGGACACCACGGCCGCCGGAATCTTCCACTGCGGCACCGGCATGTCCGCGCTGGCCAGCATGGACTGCACCGCCGGCCGGCTCCAACTCACGCTGGAGAACCGCACGAGCGCCGCGACGACGTTCACCACCACGTGGCCGGGGCGGACCGGCTCCCCGTGGACCACGACGGTGGCGGCGGGCGGCAACGCGCAGCTGTACTGGACCGTCCCGGCCGGCACCGCGTACACGCTGCGCACGACCGCCGCCGGATTCGACCTGACGAACCAGGGCACCGCCACCTGCGGCCTGGCCGACGGCACCCCCAAGATGAACGCCGTCACGGTGCTGACGACCCAGAGCGTGATCCGCGGCCTCAACGGACCGAACGGCGCCTACGACGGCACCGTCGCCTCCGTCCGGATCCCCGGCATGGCCGTGACGAACAACGGCACCGTGATCGCCGTCGCCGACGCCCGCGTCAACGGCAGCTACGACCTCGGCGGCGGCGACAACAACATCCAGATCGCCATGATGCGCAGCACCGACGGCGGCGCGAGCTTCGAGCAGCCGCGCATCATCCACCACGCGGCGACCGTCAGCGAGGGGGTCGGCGACCCCAGCGTGCTGGTCGACCGCACCACCGGAGCCGTCTACGTCTTCTTCACCTACTCCCCGCGGCCCGGGATCAGCTACTGGTCGGCCGGCTCGGGCGTCAACTCCGCCACCGACCCCAACAGCCTGCACCTGCGCTACATCAAGAGCACCGATAACGGCGCGACGTGGAGCGCATCGGTCGAACTCAACCCGCAGGCGAAGGACCCGGCCTGGAAGCAGGTGTTCTTCTCCTCCGGCCACGGCATCCAGACCAGCTCAGGACGGCTGATCCAGCCCATCTCCTACCGTGACGCGAACGGCGTCAGCAACGCCGGCAACGTGTACAGCGACGACCACGGCGCGACATGGCGGCGGGGCGGCTCGGCCGGCGCCGCCATCAACGAGAGCAAGGCCGTCGAGCGCGGCACCGGCGCCGTGGTGCAGAACATGCGCCACGACAGCGTCCGCAGCCGCTACTACTCCACGTCCACCGACGGCGGTGTCACCTTCGGTGCCGCGACGGCGAGCAGCCTGCTGCCCGACCCTGGCTGCAACGCCGACGAGATGAGCTACCTGCGCCCCTCCGACGTCGGGTCGAACGGCGCGCCGGCCCGCACCAGCACCGTGCTGTTCAGCAACAACGCGAGCTCGAGCGCCCGAAACAACCTCACCGTGCGGCTGTCCACCGACAACGGGGCGACCTGGCCGACCCGGGCACTGCTCAAGCCCGGCGCCGCCGGGTACTCCACGATGGCGGTGCTGGGCAACGGGCAGGTCGCGGACCTGTACGAGATCGGCAACACCGGCGGCATCATCTTCACCCGGTTCTCCCTGGACTGGGTGCGCGGCGCCTGACCCACCGACTGACACCGCGGCGGGCACGTCCGACCTGGACGTGCCCGCCGCGCCGGCCAGCTACCGTAGGCGCACGGCGTAGGTCAGGTGCGTCGCCCTCGGGGACTGCTCCGAGCGGACCTGCTCCAGGGCCACGCGGGCCGCGTCCACGCCCTCGAACAGGCGGATCCCGGAGCCGAACAGCACGGGCGACAACGCGATCGAGCACTCGTCGACCAGGCCGGCGTTCACGTACTGCAGGATCGTCTCGGCACCGCCGGCGATGCGGACGTCGCGGTCACCGGCGGCCTCGCGGGCCTGGTCGAGCGCGGACTCGATGCCGTCGTTGACGAAGTGGAACGTGGTCCCGCCCGGCCGCTCCCAGGGGTCACGCTTCTCGTGCGTCACGACGAAGACCGGCGTGTGGAACGGCGCCTCCTCCGGCCACATCTGCTCGCCGGCGTCGAACATGCGCTTGCCCATCACGCTCGCGCCGGTGCGCTCGAACGTCTCCCGCACGATGTCGTTGTCGCGGCCCTCCTCGCCGCCCTCGCCCAGGTGGAGGTTCTCCCGGAAGAACCGCTGCGGGAAGATCCACCGCTGCAGCTCCATCCACTGCCGCCCCATCAGCTCCCCGGCGGACGCGGGCGCGACGAACCCGTCCAGCGACATCGACACGCTGAAGAACACCTTCCCGGCCATCAGCTCCCGGCTCCCTTCCGGACGAGCTCGGTGACATAGGCAGCAAGGTTGCCCAGGGTCTGCCGGCCGCCCTCGATCGCGTGGTACTTCTCGACCGCCTCGTCGCGCAGTTCCTTCGTGGGGAACACCGTGCGCATCTCGATCCGGGTCGCCGCGCCGTCCGGCTCGAACGTCAGGACCGACTCGAAGGCGTTCGGGTCGTCGCGGGACTCACCGTGCAGCATCGCGATCCGCTCCGGTGGGACGATCCCGGTCCAGGTGATCCACTCGGCGTAGTCGGTCCCGTCCGGCCCGTGCATCACGAAGTCCCAGACCCCGCCCTCGTGAAACTCGAAGGACCGCGTGGTGGTGGTGAACCCGTCCGGCCCCCACCACCGCGACAGGTGCCGGACCTCTGTGAACGCCTCGAACACCAGCTCCCGCGGGGCGTCGATGACCCTGGAGATCACGACCTCCCGGTCGGATGTCGCTTTTTGCCCTGCCACTGCCATCGATCAATCCCCTTGCCGTGTCTGCTTGAGCTCCTGCACGTAGGTGTCGAGCCGGTCGAAGCTCTCGTTCCAGAACCGCTCGAACCCGCCGACCCACTCGTGGATCGGCCGCAGCCCGCGGGCGTCCAGGCCGTAGAGGCGCTGCTTGCCCACCTCACGAACCCGCACCAGCCCGACCTCCCGGAGCACCCGCAGGTGCTTGGACGCCCCCGGCTGGCTCATCCCCAGCTCCCGGGCCAGGTCGGTCACCGGCCGCTCACCCGCCCGCAGCAGCGCCAGGATGTCCCGGCGCTGCGGCTCGGCGATCGCGTTGAACGCGTCCGACGTCGTCGCTGCTCGTGCCACGGCGTAATCATATTCCGATAACGGCATGCGTCAAGTCCGGCCGCTGCCCTGCCCGGCCGGGGCCGCGCAGGGCAGCGGGGAATCAGGGGCGGCCGAGCACCAGGGAGGTGGCCTCGTCCGGGACCACGTCGGCGGGCAGCGGCGTGATACGGCGGACCGCGCCGTCGAGGCCGAGCAGGACCACGCCGTCGGGGCGGGCCACGGCCAGCTCGTCAGCGCCCGTCCAGTACACCGTGCGCGCGTCGTCGTGCAGGGTGAGCGTGGGCTGCCGGGTCGACAGGTCGATCACCGCGGCCTGTCCGCCCTGGGCGACGACGACGAACCTGCCGTCCGGCGACCACGAACGGCGGCCCGGGACGGCGCCCGGCACGGTGTCGCCGACGCGGGCGCCGGTCGCCACCGAGTACACGGCCGTGCCGTCGTCGATGAGCTTCTGGGTCAGCTCGGTGCCGTTGGATCGCCAGCCGGGCGCGCACTGCTCCAGGCACACGATGTTGGGGCCGACCTTCTTCGCGGTGGCCGCGGCAACGTCGGCGACCACCATCTGGATGCTGTCCGGTTCGGTGCCGTTCGTCGCGTACACCAGCTGCGTGCCGTCCGGGGACCAGTCCGGTGTGGCGCTGACGATCTTCGGCCCGGTGACCCAGCGGACCTTGCCGGTGCCGACGTTCAGGATGCCCACGGACTGGCCGTCGACCACGGCGGCGAGGTCGCCGGACGGTGCCGGACGGACGGTGCCGTACTGGACGGTGCGGTAGCTGCCCTTGCTCCGGTTCAGGACCAGGATGCCGTTGTGCACCGGCGCGGCCACGATGACGAGACCACCGCCGACGTCCACCGGGCCGGCGGAGAACGCCGGTGTCGGGCCCGGCGTGGGCGGGGCGCTGGGTGACGCCGGTCGGGAAGCCGGCTGGGTCGTCGGCTGCGCCGGCGCCGAGCTGGCGACCGCGCCGGGCGTGACGGGTGCCGCCGTGTCGTCGGGCAGCACGGCGTAGGGGATCGCGAGCGCGCCGACCGCCGCCACCCCGGCCATCCCGACCAGCGCGCGGCGCCGCCACAGCAGCCGGCGGTACCGGCGCACGGCCGGTCCGGCGAGGTCGACCGGCTTGGCCTCGTCCACCAGATCCTCGAGCGCACCCCGCAGCGCGGTGTCGAATGGACTGTTCACAGCGGTACTCCATTCAGGGCCGGGAAACTGGCGGCGGCGCCGCGCAGCTTGGACAATGCCCGCGACGTCAAGCTGGCGACGGTGCCGGTCGAGCAGCCGAGCAGGTCGGCGACCTGCTGCTCCGTCATGTCGTCGAGGTAGCGCAGCACGATGACCGCCCGTTGCCGCGGGGTCAGCACCCGCAGGGCCTCGCGGAGCACCAGCCGCAGGTCGGAGCGCTCGCTCGGGTCGGCGATGATCTCCTCGGGCGGCGTGGCCATCAGCGTCTCGGGCCGGCGGCTGCGGTGCCGCCACACGGAGACCCAGTCGCGGTACACGATGCGCTTGACGTAAGGCTCGGGGTGGTCGTTGATGCTCGACCACTTCATGAGCGCCTTGGCCAGCGCACCCTGCAGTAGATCCTCGGCGGTGTGTTGCGCACCGGTCAGCGCGTACGCGAACCGGAACAGCGCGTGACTTCGTTGCTCCACGAACTCGGTGAACTCGTACTTGGTCACTGCATCCACGTAGTGCACCTCCGCCGCTACATACGCCGCGCACCGGCGGAACCTTGCCGCTCCCGGCGACAATTTTCCGCCCGTCCGGGGCCGGGCGGCCGGTCGCCGGCGTCCGAACAGCGCGGCCGGTTCGCCGATCCGTCGGCGCGGTCCGCCGGCCGTGTCCGTTGCCCGGCGGGATCTATCTGTCCGCGTATCGCTTCCGTACGCTGAGCAACATGTCGGCGCCGCGGTTGCTCTCGTTCGTGCGAGGCGCGCCGTCCCTGGATCTCATCGACGTCGACGGGCTCAAGGCGGCCGCGGTGCGGGCGTTCGAGATGGACCCGGCCGGCATGACCGCGTATGGGACCTCTACCGGCTACCTTCCGCTGCGCCAGTGGATCGCCCGGCAGCACGGCGTCCCGCCCGGCCAGGTCCTCGTCACCAACGGTTCGCTGCAGGCCGACTCGCTGCTGTTCGAGCATCTGGTCCGTCCCGGCGACGACGTCGTGGTGGAGAAGCCGACCTACGACCGGGTGCTGCTGCGGCTGCGCGGGCTCGGCGCCAAGGTGCATCAGGTCACGCTCGACCGGGACGGCCTCGACGTCGACGAGCTGCGCCACCTGCTCGACGGAGGGTTGCGGCCGAGGCTCGTGTACGTCATTCCGACCTTCCAGAACCCGTCGGGCATGACGCTGTCAGAGCCGCGCCGAGCAGCCCTGGTGGAGCTCGCGGCCGAGTTCGGGTTCACCGTCGTCGAGGACGACCCGTACGCGCGGCTCCGGTTCCGGGGTGCACCGCTGCCCGATCTGCTGTCGCGGGACACGGCGGGCGTCGTCGTGCACGTCGGCTCGTTCACGAAGACGGTCTGTCCCGGTGTCCGGGTCGGCTACCTGATCGGTCCGGAAGACCTGGTCGCGGCGATCGCACGCCGTGCCACGAACCAGTACCTGTCGCCGAGCATGGTGTCGCAGGGCATCGTGCACCAGTTCTGCGCCAACGGTGACCTCGACCGGTCGGTTGAGGTCGTGCGTACCGCGCTGCGGCAGCGGGCGGCGACCCTTACCTCATCGCTGCACAAGCTCATCCCCGAGGCAAGGTTCACCGAGCCCGACGGGGGCTACTTCATGTGGGTGGAGCTGCCCGACGGCATCGACGCCGGCAGGCTCTGGCAGGAAGGGCAGCGGCACGGGGTCGCGTTCGTCAGGGGCACCGACTTCCTCCTGGACGGCGGCGAGAACGCGGTGCGCCTGGCGTTCTCATCAATCCTGGACGAAGACATCGACGATGCGGTCCGCCGCTTGGCGGACGCCATCACCGAGGTGCGGACACCAGGCGCCATCACGCGCACGCCCGAGGCCGGCCGCACGTTCCAGCACCGACCGGCGTCGATCGACCCGCCGGTCAAGCCGCCGGTCGAGCCGCGGGTCGAGCTGCCGGTCAATCCGCGGGTTGAGCCGCCGGTCGAGCTGCCGGTCGAGCTGCCGGTCGAGCTGCCGGTCGAGCTGCCGGTCGAGCTGCCGGTTGAGCCGCCGGCAGCCGACACCGGCGAGGCACCGACCCGCGTCACTCCCCCGCCCGAGCCACCCGCCCGGCGCCGACGGCTCCCGCGTTGGGCGTCGCGGGGGTGGGCGGCGTTCCTCGACGCGCTGGACCTCACCCCGCCCGCGCCCCCCGCCGACGTCGAGGCCACCGTCGACGAGTCGCTGGCACGGGTGGAAGCGCACCTCGACCAGATGCTGCACCGCCTCGGGCCGCCCGCCGCGACGGCCCACGACCGCGCGAGGAGCACGTCGTGAGCGAGCGCCGGACTGTCGCACGGCCTGCCGACCCCGCCGGTGCCGCGGCGGATCACGGCTGGCGTGACCTCGCCACCTGGGACAGGCTCGCCGAGTGGGAGAAGGCGTCGCCCGGCACCGCCGGGGAGCTGATCGAGCTGCTGAAGGCGGAGCGCCGTCACGCCCACCGGTTGGCCTGGGCCGACTGGGCGAAGCAGTGCGCGGGTGTGGTGCTCGGATTCGGCTGCGTGCTGACCATGGCGTGGCTCGCGTGGCACTACGCGGAGCTCGGCTCGCCGGTCGAGGGCGTGACCGTGATGGGCGCCGGCACTGCCTCGACTGTGGCCATCTTCGTCACCGGGCGGTACGTCGGTCAACGACGTCCCCGTGGCTCGGGGTCGCCTGATGCCGGTGCGCGACAGTGATGCGCCTGCGCCCGCCGGGTCAGCCGACGCTGTAGGTCAGGGTGAGCGCGTTGTTGGTCTCGTCGTACTCGGTCCACCGGTAGCTGTCGACGTCGATGCCGAACTGGTAGGTGCCCGGCACGGCCGGGGTCTGGAAGTAGTACGTGAACTGGCTGGTCGTGCCCGTCGGGAGGCTCTCGGCGTGGCAGACCACGTGGCCGGCGCCGCTGCCCCACCGGAAGCAGTCGAAGGGCACCCCGCTGTCGTTGGTGAAGAGGATGTCCAGCTCGCCCGGCGCCCGGCGGAGGTGCACGTACACGGGTCCGGAGTCGGGGCCGATCCCCGGCCGCGGCGCGGTGTTCCCGCCGACGCGCCAGCCCGTGTTGGTCACCTGGACCGTGTAGCTGTGGATCACGCCGGCGAGGACGGGCGCCGCCGGGTCGACCGTCGCGGCGACGGTGATGTCCGCGGAGTACCGGACGCACGTCACACCGGTGCAGGGGGCGGCCGCGGCCGGGCCGGCCGGGAGCATCGTCCCCACCAGCACGAGGCCGGCGGGAAGAGTGTGCCACAACCTTGGTAACCAGGACATGACCAGATGCTAAGAATTGATCATCGTCTTGACCAAGCGAGCGCATGGAACCCGACAGACCCACCGGCCACAGGAAGGGACAGCCATGACCCAGTTCCCACGCCACTCGGTCAGCGTCGCGGCGGTGGTCACCGACGAGGGGGGCCGGGTGCTCGTCATCCAGCGACGCGACAAGGGCGCGTGGGAGATTCCCGGGGGGATCCTGGAGCTGGACGAGACCCCGCAGGCCGGCGTCCGCCGTGAGGTGCTCGAGGAGACCGGGGTGGAGATCGAACCGGAGCGGCTGACGGGCATCTACAAGACCGTGACCGTCGGCATCGTCGCGCTCGTCTTCCGGGCCCGTCTCGTCGCGGGCAGCCCGGCGGCGACGGAGGAGGCGGCCGCCGTCGACTGGTGGACCGCCGACCAGGTCGCCGCGGGCATGAGCGAGGTCTTCGCCGTGCGCACCCTCGACGCGCTCGGCGCACACCCCACGCCCGCCGTCCGCAGCCACGACGGCCGGCGGTTCGTCGACCGGCACGGCCAGTACACCCGAGGATAAGACGCGCTGCTCCGCTGGGGACCGTCTGGATGAGCCGTTGCCGTCGGGCTGCGATCGCGGTGCGGACGGGCAATCCGCTCAGCGCCGGACCGCGACCGCCGACGGTGACGGCAGTGCTGTGTGTTCGATCGGAGGCCGCGATGCATGACGGGAAGCTGCTGGTGATGTCACGGCGGCTTCAGCGTCGTGCCCAGAAGGCGGGCGGGTCGACGCTCGCCTCGGCCGTGCTGGCGGCGTTCGCCGTGGCCGTCTTCGCCGTCAACCTGTCCGGTCCCCGGACCCCGCTGGTGCTGCTGTGGCTGGCGGGACCCCTGTCGGTGGTGGTGCCGGTGCTCGCCGCGGCGAGGATCGCCCGATCGGCCCGGTTCCCCGCACCGACCCGGCGCTTCTGGAAGCACCTGGCCATCTGCGCGGCGCTGGCCGGGATCGGCGTCGCCTCCAACGCTCGCGACGCGCTCGGCAGCGGCGTCGCCAGCCAGGACCTTTCCCCCGTCACCGTGGCCGCCTACAGCAGCGCCGTGCTGACGCTGCTGTGGGGTCTGTGGCGGTTGCCGCTGGGCACCACCAGCCGCGGGGACCGGATGCGGATCGGCATGGACGCCGGCACGGTGCTCGTGGCGGCGACGGTGTTCATGTGGCACTACCAGGCCCGCCCGCTGCTCGAGGCCGGCAGCTACCGGGCGCCGTCGCTGATCGCGGCCAGCTTCACCCTCGTCCTGGAGCTGCTCGCGGTGTTCGCCATCGCGAAGGTCGCGCTCTCCGGGCACATGTTCGTGGCGCGCGGCGCGCTGCACCTGTTCGCCGCGGGCATGATCGGCGGCGCGCTCAGCGGCTTCCTGCAACGGCTCATCGTGGACCAGCCGCACCTGGGGCTGTCCCAGATCACCGTCCCCGTAGTGATGATCTGCGCGACGGCGGCGGCGAAACGGCAGTGGCAGGAGCCTCCCGCACCGGGCCGGCGACGCCAGACGGGCACCCGGCCGTCGAGCAACCTCCCCTACCTCGCCGTGGCCGCCGTCGACACGCTGCTGCTGGTCGCCATCTTCACCGACGACGGTGACGAGCGCCTCGCGGCGGTGGCCGCCGTGGCGTTGACCGCGCTGGTGGTGTGGCGGCAGATCACGGTGTTCCGCGAGAACGCCCGCCTGGTCGCCCGCCTGGACCACAACGCGACCCACGACGCGCTCACCCAGCTGCCCAACCGGGCGCTGTTCAACGAACGGCTCGCCGCGGCGCTGTCGTCGGCGACCGGGCACGGCGTCAGCGTCGCGCTCGTCGACCTCGACGACTTCAAGACCGTCAACGACACGCTCGGCCACGCGGCCGGCGACGCGCTGCTGCTCGCCGTGGCCCGGCGCCTCGTCGCGGCCGTCCGCCCCGGCGATGTGGTGGCGCGCCTGGGCGGCGACGAGTTCGTGGTGATCCTCGACGACGTCACCCCCGCCGTCGCCGAGCAGGTGGCGCAGCGGATGATCGCCGCCCTCGGCGAACCGGTCGTGGCCGACGGGCACGAGCTGCTCGTGCGCGCCAGCATCGGCATCGCCGGCGGCCGGCCCGGCGACGACGCCGGTGAGCTGCTGCGCCGCGCCGACATCGCGATGTACGCCGCCAAGCACGGCGGTGGCAGCAACTGCCTGCCGTACACCGACGGCATGGCCGGTGCGGTGGCCGGCTCGGCCGCGCTCGGCGCCCAGCTGCGCCAGGCCGTCGACAACGGCGAGCTGTTCGTGGAGTACCAGCCGATCGTGTCGCTGGACAGCGGCCGGATGACCGCCGTCGAGGCGCTGGTGCGGTGGGCGCACCCCACCCGCGGGACGCTTCCGCCGGCGGAGTTCATCCCGGTCGCCGAGCGGACCGGTCTCATCATGGCGGTCGGCGACCTGGTGCTGCGCGAGGCGTGCCGGCAGCTGGCCTCCTGGTCGGCCGAGCACGGCCCGCTGGCACCGGCCGCCGTCAACGTCAACGTCTCGGCGCGTCAGCTCGCCGAGGCCTCCTTCACCGACCGGGTCGCCGCGGTGCTCACCGACACGGGCCTCGCGCCGCACCGGCTCACCCTCGAGATCACCGAGAGCACCGCCGTGGCGCTGGGCGGCGCCGTCACACACCTGGAGGCGCTGCGCCGGATGGGCGTCCGCGTCGCCCTCGACGACTTCGGCACCGACCAGTCGTCGCTCACGCTGCTGCAGCACCTGCCGGTCGACGAGATCAAGCTCGACCGGTCGTTCGTGCAGCGTTCGGCCCCGGGACGCGCCGGCGCCATGCCGGCCGCGGTGCTGGCCCTGGCCCGGGTGGTCGGGCTGGACGTCGTCGCGGAAGGGATCGAGGTGCCGGAGCAGGCGCAGCGGCTCGCCGCGCTCGGCTACCGGACCGCGCAGGGCTACCACTTCGCCCGCCCGATGTCCGCGGACGCCGTCGACCGGCTGCTGACCGCCGCACCGGCGACCGCCGCCGCGACGTAGCGGACGCCCGCCCCGGCTCAGCCGATGAGGTCGAACTGCGCCCAGGGGCCGATCGCGGTGCGGTTGGCGATCAGCGGCGAGCCGCCACCGTTCTCGGCGGTGACATACCTGTTGTCGGCCCGGGCCCGCAGGCTGATCACGGTGGCCGCGCCGGCGGTGATGAGGATGCCGCCGAGCGGGATGTGCAGGAACGCGGTCTCGGTGCAGCTCTCGGCGGTGTGCCCGAGCGCGGTGTAGAAGGACCGGCCGCCGTCGTAGTTCTGGCACCACGTGGTGGGGTGGTCGCCGCCCATCGTCGAGCCGGTGTAGGACGTGTTGTCGACCGACGTGAGCACGTGCACGGCACCGCGGGGGTTGGTCTGGAAGTCGTACCACTCGTGTCGCTCGCCCAACTCGACCCGCTCGCCCTGCGCGACCTCGTCCAGACCGGCGAGTGCGTGTTCAACCTGTCCGAGAAGCTGTTCGACGACGACTACCCCGGCCACTACGGACGCGCGACGGCCGCCTCGACCCGGCCGCGCTCACCGGGGCCGTGCTCGTCCTCACCTACCAGGGCCGCGTCGACTGGAGGACCCGTTGACCCGCCGCCGGGGATGGTAGGGACAGCCCTACCGTGAAGATCAGGGCCGGCCGTGTGCCCGTATCGGACGCGGCCGACCACCCTGAGATCCATGCGAAACACGGTGGCCGTCGAGCTGTTCGACGTGACGAAGACGTACCCGGGCGCCGGGGTCCGGGCGCTGGACGGGGTGTCGGTGGCGTTCACCGCCGGCACGTTCAACGCGGTGATGGGGCCGTCCGGCTCCGGCAAGTCCACGCTGCTGCAGTGCGCGGCGGGGCTGGACCGGGCGGACTCGGGGCGGGTGCTGCTGGCCGGTCAGGAGATCGGGCGGCTGCGGGAGCCGAGGCTCACCGAGGCCCGGCGGAAGCTGGTCGGGTTCGTCTTCCAGTCGTACAACCTGATCGACTCCCTCTCCGTCTGGCACAACGTGCTGCTGCCCCAGCGGCTCGCCGGGGCGCGGCCGGACCGGGCGTGGGCGCGGGAGGTCGTGCGCCGGGTCGGGCTCGCCGGACGGGAGGACGACCGGCCCGCGCAGCTGTCCGGCGGGCAGCGGCAGCGGGTGGCCCTCGCACGGGCGCTCGCCGCCCGGCCCGAGGTGATCTTCGCCGACGAGCCGACCGGCGCGCTGGACCTGACGACCGGCCGGGAGGTGCTCGACCTGCTGCGTGAGGCGGTCGACGGCCTGCACACGACCGTCGTCATGGTGACCCACGACCCGGCGGCCGCCGCGCGGGCCGACCGGGTGGTCTTCCTCGCCGACGGCCGGATCGTCACCGAGCTGGCGAACCCGTCGGCGGCCCGGGTCGCCGCCCAGATGACCGCCGTCACCGACCGCAAGGCCACGACGATGACCGGGAGCGCCCGATGATCCGCCTCGCGATCGCCACCCTGCGCCGGCACCGTGGCGCATTCGTGGGTACGTTCGTCGCCGCGCTCCTCGCCGTGGCGCTGCTCGCCGGTGGCGGGCTGCTGCTGTTCTCCGTCCTCACCGCGAAACCCCCGGCGGACCGGTTCGCCGCCACCTCGGCGGTCGTGGCGGGTGAGCGGGAGATCAGCCTGGAGACGGTGACCACCAAGCACAAGAAGGAAGGCAAGACCAAGGTCAAGCGCAAGGTCAAGACCGAGCGGCTGACCGGCGCCGGCACCCTGCCCGTCGACCTTGCCGGCCGGATCGGCGCCGTGCCAGGTGTCACCGCGACCGTCGCCGACTACGCGTTCCCGGTGCAGGCGACGACCAAGGACGGTCGCCCGCTGCGGGGCGCCGACGACGCGCCCGTCATCGGGCACGGCTGGGCGTCGGCGGTGCTCACCCCGTACACCATGAAGAACGGCGACAAGCCGGGCGCCGGTGAGGCCGTGATCGACGCGGACCTCGCGGCACGAGGACACGTCGCGGTCGGCGACGAGCTGCGGGTCACCACCCGGACCGGGGCCCGCACGGTGCGGGTCAGCGGCGTCGCGGCACCCGCCGGCCGGGACGGGCTGCCCGCGCAGGGCGCGCTGTTCCTCGCCGACGCCGATGTCGCCGCCGTGTCGGGGCTGCCCGGGCCGACCGCGGTCGGGATCTTCGGCACGTTCGATCCGGCGCAGATCCGCGCCGCCGCCGGTGCCGCCGACGTCCTCACCGGCGCCGACCGGGTCCGCGCCGACCTGCCCGGCGCGCTGCCGGACTACATCGGCCCGATCTCGATCTTCGGGTTCGTCATCGGCATCACCGCGTTCGCGGCCGTCTTCGTCCTCACCGGCACCGTCACGCTCAGCGTCCGGCAGCGGCTGCGCGAGCTGGCGCTGCTGCGGGCGATCGGCGCCACCCCGAAGCAGCTGCGCCGCGTCCTCGGCCTGGAGAGCGTCGTCCTCGCCGCCGTCGCCGCGCTGCCGGCCGCCCCGCTCGGCGTGCTCTTCGCCGAGGTCGTCGCCGCCCGGTTCCAGACGCTCGGCGCGGTGCCGGCCCAGTTCGAGGTCCGCGCCAGCGTGCCGGTGCTGCTGCTCGCGGCGGCCGCCGGGGTCCTGGTCACGTTCGTCGCGGCGCGGATCGCCGGGCGGCGGGCGGTCCGGATCGCGCCGACCCAGGCCCTCGTGGAGACGGCGACGGCCCCGACCGGCGGCCTGGTCGTGCGGGTGCTCGCCGCGCTGGTCGCGACCGCGGGCGCCGTCGCGGTGCTCACGTTCGTGCCGCTGGACGGGCCGTTCGGCATGGGGATGAGCTTCATCTCCTCCGCCCTGCTGCTGTGCGCGGTCGCCGCCACCGGCCCGCTGCTCGTCCGCCTGCTGACCACGCTCGTCGCCCGGCCGTTCGGGCTGGCCGGGCTCGTCGCCCGCGCCGAGTACCGCCGGGTGTCCGCCGTCGCCGTCCCGCTCGTGCTCATGTTCGCGATCAACACCGTCATGCTGCTCAACGGCGCCCTGTCGAGCCGGCTGGCCGGGCAGGAGCAGGTGGCCCGCTCGGCGCCCGCCACGGCCCAGGTCGCCGGCGCCGGCGGGCTGCCGCTGGACGCCGTGCGCCGCCTGGCCGCGGTGCCCGGCGTGACCGGCGCCGCCGCGCAGCTGCCGACCCGGGTGATCGTCGCGCAGGGCGGCAAGCCCGAGGACTACCCGGCGCAGGGCCTCCTCGTCACCGGCACCGACGCCGCCCTCGACCTCGGCGTCGTCGCCGGCGCGTACACCGCCGACGGGTTCGCGGCGAGCGCGGCACTCGTCCGGCAGTACAACTGGAACGTCGGCGACCTCGTCCCGCTGTGGCTTCCCGACGGCCAGCAGCAACGGTTGCGCCTTTCCATGGTGTACGGGCGATCCCGCGGCTTCGGCGACCTCGTGCTGCCGGCCGACCTCGTCGCCGCCCACGACCCGCGCGGGCTCGTGCGCACGGCCGGCCTCCGGTACACGCCGGGCACCGACGAACGGATCCTCGCCGAGTTCCCAGGGCTGCGGATCACCCCGACGCTCGACGCCGCGCCGCCCGGCGACGCGTCGAACCAGCAGGGCGCCTGGGAGCTCATGGTCGTCATCTCGCTCGGGTTCACCGCGATCGCCGTCGTCAACACGTTCGCGATCGCCGCCACGGCCCGCCGCCGCGAATACGCCGACCTGCGCCTCATCGGGGCGACCACCCCACAGCTGCACCGGCTCGCCGGCGCCGAGGCCGTCGTCACCGTCCTCGTCGGGCTGCTGCTCGGCGCCACCGTGACCGGGATCGTGGTCGGGGCGTTCAGCATCGCCCAGGACGGGACCTTCCGGGTGTTCGTCGAGCCTCTCACGTACGCGGCGATGGCCGGCGGTGTCGCGGCCCTCGGGCTGGTCGCCGGGTTCCTGCCCACCAGGCTCATGCTGCGCCGCCGGGCGCTGGCGAGCCGGGTCTGACCCCGTACCATCTGCGATGATGCGCAAGATCATGGGTTCGGTGCGGCCGCTGGCGTACCTGGCGACCGCACCGATCGCCGGGGTGGCCGGGTTCGTCTGGAGCCTCGCCGCCACCGTGATCGTCACGCTGCTGGCCGTCACCCAGCTCGGCGGGCCTGCGTTCCTCGGTGCGGCCTGGGTCACCCGGGCGTTGGCTTCTGTGGAGCGGCGCCGGGCTGGCTGGGTGCTCGGTGCGCCGGTCGCCGCGCCGTACGAGCCGGTGACCGGCACCTTGCGCTCTCGGGTCGCTGGCGTCGCCGCCCAACCGGCCACCTGGCGGGACCTTGCCTGGCTGGTCGTGCTCTTCCCGCTGGGCCTGGCCGGTGGTGTCGCCGGCCTGGTCGTGGCGATCGTCGACCTCGGCTCGATCGTCGCGCCGCTGTGGGCGTGGGCGGTGCCGAACCCGCACGCGCCGTGGCCGATGAAGCCGCTCATGACCACCGTCCCGGGCCGGTTCGGGCTCACCGTGCTCGGGCTGGCGCTGCTGCCGGTCGCCGCCTGGTTCGTCCGTACCCTCGCGACCGGTCTCGCCCGGCTTGCCTCAGCGCTGCTCGCACCGGGTGAGCACCGCCGGCTCGTCGAGCGGGCCGCACGCCTCGCCGAGACCCGCCGCCGGGTCGTCGACGCGCAGGCCGCCGAGCTGCGCCGCATCGAACGCGACCTGCACGACGGGGCGCAGGCCCGCATCGTCGCCGCCGGGATGACGCTCGCCCTCGCTGCCCGCAAGCTGCGCACCGACGGCGACGCCGCGCCCGACGTGGCCCTCGCCCGCCGCCAGCTCGACGACGCCCTGGCCGAGCTGCGCCGCCTCGTGCGCGGCATCCACCCACCGATCCTCACCGACCGGGGCCTGCACGCCGCACTCGCCGCCCTCGCCGGCGACAGCCCGTTCCCTGTCTCGCTGACCGGCCCGTTGGGTGGCTCGCTGACCGGCTCCTCGGGCGGCTCGCTGGGCGGTTCGTTGGGCGGTTCGCTGGGCGGTTCGCTGGGCGACGAGCGGTATCCGGCCGCGGTCGAGTCCGCCGCCTACTTCGTCGTCGCCGAAGGCCTCACCAACGCCGCCAAACACGCATCGGCGTCGACCGGCGTCGTCGACATCCGCCGTACCGGCGACACAGTCCACGTCACGGTCACCGACGACGGCCGCGGCGGCGCCGACCCCAACGGCCCCGGCCTCGACGGCCTGCGCCGCCGCGTCGAAGCCCTCGACGGCATCCTCACCCTGTCCAGCCCGCCCGGCGGGCCCACCGTCCTGCACGCGGAGCTGCCATGCGCATCGTGATCGCCGAAGACCTGCTCCTCCTCCGCGACGGCATGATCCGCCTCCTCACCGACACCGGCCACACCGTCGTCGCCGCCGTCGACACCGCCGACGCCCTCATCACCGCCGTCACGGAACACCGCCCAGACCTTTCGATCGTCGACGTCCGCCTGCCACCGGGCTTCCGCGACGAAGGCCTCCGCGCGGCCCTGCGCATCCGCTCGGCCGACCCTTCCGCGAAGGTCCTCATCGTGTCGCAGTACGTCGAACGCGCCTACGCCGCCGACCTCCTCGCCGACGGCCGCGGCGGCGTAGGCTACCTGCTCAAGGACCGCGTCACCGACCTCGACGAGTTCCTCGACGCCGTCGACCGCGTAGCCGCCGGCGGCACCGCCCTGGACCCCGAGGTCGTCCGCCAACTCTTCACCCGCAACGCCCGCAACCACGGCGTCGAAGGCCTCACACCCCGCGAACGCGAAGTCCTGCACCTCATGGCCCAGGGCCTGTCGAACACCGCGATCTGCACGACCCTGGTCCTGGCCCCAGTCTCGGTCGAGAAGCACATCACCAACATCTTCGCCAAACTCGACCTACCACCATCCGACGACGCCCACCGCCGCGTCCGCGCCGTCCTCACGTACCTCAACAGCTGACCGCCCCCTGAGGCCGCCAACGGCAGGCGGCGGTGGTAACGACGCGACTCGGGTACGCGTGGGTTCTGACGGCGAACCGTCCCCCGCATTCGCGGGCACCACGAGACGCCCGACGTAGCTGCGTGGGACGGTGACGGGACCATCCCCGCGCACGCGGGGGTGGTCCGAAGTCCGTTGGCGGCGCGGTCGGTGGAGCGGCGTGCTCCCCGCGCACGCGGGGGTGGTCCGGACCAACGGAGCCGCGTGGCGAGCGACCAACGGTGCTCCCCGCGCACGCGGGGGTGGTCCGGGGACGTACCCCCCTCGAAGGGGTGTGCTCCCCGCGCACGCGGGGGTGGTCCGCCCGTCGTCCGGTAGATGAACAGGTTGTACAGGTGCTCCCCGCGCACGCGGGGGTGGTCCGGTGAACGAGTTCATGACCGACAAGGAGATTAAGTGCTCCCCGCGCACGCGGGGGTGGTCCGCGGCGTGACGCACTGCTTGACGTCGAGGCACAGTGCTCCCCGCGCACGCGGGGGTGGTCCCGGCGCCGCTGCACTGGCACATTGGACAGTCGGGTGCTCCCCGCGCACGCGGGGGTGGTCCCTCCTCGGGCAGTGTCAGTCCGTAGGCGTCAGGAGTGCTCCCCGCGCACGCGGGGGTGGTCCCTGGACCAACGCCACCGTGCCGGCGGACGCCCGGTGCTCCCCGCGCACGCGGGGGTGGTCCGACCTCGCCAGCCAGCGCGACCGCCTGCCCGGGGTGCTCCCCGCGCACGCGGGGGTGGTCCTGAGGTCGCCTTCCAGACGCAGCAGCTCACGATGTGCTCCCCGCGCACGCGGGGGTGGTCCGTCCCAGACGGTGAGCCCGTGGCCGGCCAGCGTGTGCTCCCCGCGCACGCGGGGGTGGTCCGTACCTGTACTGCGCCGTGCACTGCTTCAGCATGTGCTCCCCGCGCACGCGGGGGTTGTCGCGGCTTCCTGAAGACTGACCCCCAGCGGGTTTTTGAATCTTGACCCCTCCTCTTTGATGATCTTGGAGGGTGTTGAGCGTGGAGGACTGG